>JAKLLJ010000013.1 GCA_023150215.1 Thauera sp.
GTATGCGCCCTTGCGCATGTAGAACCACCAGTTGAGGACCACGCACAGGGCGTAGAACACTGCGAAGCCGTACATCGCGTACTCGGGCGTGCCAGCCTTGATCTGGCCGCCGATCACCACGGGCGCGATGAACGAGCCGTAGGCCGCCACCGCCGAGGTCCAGCCCAGCACCGGGCCACGCTCGTCCTTGTCGAACACGAAGCCCACGGTGCGGAAGGTCGAGCCGTTACCGATGCCCGAGGCCGCGAACAGCAGCACGAACAGCGCCATGAACACGAAGAAATACTCTTCGGGCGTGGCCGAGTGATAGGCGAGGAACATCACATAGCCGGTCACCGCGGAGGCGATCACGAGCACGATCGAGATCCATTGGGTCACGATCGAGCCACCCAGCTTGTCCGAGATCCAGCCGCCCACCGGGCGGATCAGCGCGCCGACGAAGGGACCGATCCAGGCGAACATCAGCGCGGACGGCGCGTTCGGGTTCTTGGCGTGCACCCAGGCCTGGGTGGCGGTGTCGAACACGTGGGTGTTGCCGAAGATCACCGTGATCGACAGGGGCAGCGCCATCGAGAAGCCGATGAAGGAGCCGAAGGTCACCACGTAGAGCGCGGTCATCGACCAAGTGTGCTTGTTGCGGAAGATCGCGAACTGCTTGTCGAGGTTGGTCCTCATCTCGCCGGACGCGGCGAACTTCATGCCGTACAGCGTGCCGAGGATCACCAGCGGCAGCATGATCCACATCCCGCCCCCCGCAAGCAGACCGATCCCGCTCGGCAGGTACAGGTAGAGGCCGATCGCCGAAACCACCAGCGCGATGCCGTAGAACAGGATGATCTTGCCCAGCGCCGCGCCGGTGGAACCAATGTTCGGCGACACGGTGAGCAGGTTGTTCATGCCGAACCAGCCCACCACCGCGAGCGGAACCAGCAGCAGCAGCCAGACGAAGCCGGCGTTCTGCACATAGGTCGGCGTCCCTGCGGCGATCTTGCCGATCAGCGTCGCCGAATCCTTGACCAGCGGGATCGCGTCGCCGCCGAGCGCGCCGAACACGCCCATGGTCATCACCGCCGGGATCAACAGCTGCGAGGTGGTCACACCGAAGTTGCCCAGGCCGGCGTTGAGGCCGAGCGCGGTGCCCTGCAGGCGCTTCGGGAAGAAGGTCGAGATGTTGGCCATCGAGCAGGCAAAATTGCCGCCACCCATGCCCGACAGCAGTGCCATCAGCTGGAACACCCACAGCGGCGTCTCGAGGCTCTGCAGCGCGATGCCGGTACCCACCGCGGGGATCATCAGCAGCGCGGTGGTCAGCCACACGGTGTTGCGGCCGCCGCAGATGCGGATGAAGAAGGAGGCCGGGATACGCGTCGTGGCACCCGACAGGCCGGCGATCGCGGCGAGCGAGAAGAGCTGGTCGGGGGCGAAGGGGAAGCCCGCGTTGGCCATCTGCACGGTGATGATCCCCCACATCAGCCACACGGCGAAGCCGCACAGCAGACTGGGGATGGAGATCCACAGATTGCGGTTGGCGATGCGTGCGCCCTTTTCCTTCCAGAAGGACTCGTCTTCCGGGCGCCAATCGACGAGATCGACGCTGCTGGTGATTGCGACGCTGCTGGGGGTCGCCGGGCTGGGTGCCGCGGCCTTCGTTGCTTGCATGAAACCGACTCCTCGTTGTGTCCTAGCGCGTGATTCAGGCCTTGACCGAGCTGCCGAAGGCCTCTTCCTGGCCGTCGAGCACCTCGGTACGGCGCACCTCGGTCATGTACATCCAGATCAGCGACACCCAGGTCACGCCGTAAAGCAGCATGAAGGCACTGGAACGCACGCCGGTGAGATCAACCAGTGCGCCGAACATGATCGGCAGCAGGAAGCCGCCCATGCCACCGACCAGGCCAACGATGCCGGACACGGCGCCGATCTCGGACGGGAACTCGTTCGAGATGTACTTGAACACCGAGGCCTTGCCGAAGGCGAAGGCGACGCCGACGATGAAGAGCAGCGCGGTAAACACCCACACGTTGAGATGGATGCTGAAGGTGCTCGGGCCATCGACCGTATGCACGGTGAAGTCGGTGTTGGGGTACGACAGCACGAACAGGCAGATCCACGACACCCACATCACCCACCAGGTGACCTTGTGCGCACCGTAGCGATCCGACAGCCAGCCGCCCACCGCGCGCAGCACGCCGCCCGGCAGCGAGAAGCAGGCCGCCAGCAATGCCGCGGTCTGGATGCCGAGGCCGAATTCATTCACGTAGTACTTGGTGAGCCACAGCGACAGGCCGACGTAGCCACCGAACACGATCGAGTAGTACTGGCAGTACTTCCACACCCGCGGATCCTTCAGGACTCGCAACTGGTCGCGGAAGGTGACCGAGGAATGCACGCGGTGCTCGGGATCGTCGTAGGTGAAGAACCAGAATGCGATTGCGGTGATCAGCATCGCCACCGCATACACCTGCGGCACCATCTGCCAGCCGAACATCACCACCAGCGTGGGGGCGACGAACTTGGTAACCGCCGCACCCGAGTTGCCGGCGCCGAACACCCCCATCGCAAAGCCCTGGTTCTGGCGCTCGAACCAGCGCGCACAGTAGGCGATGCCGACCGAGAACGAGCCCCCCGCGAAGCCCACGAACAGGCCAGCCAGCAGAAGCTGCCAGTAGGCCGTGGCCTCGCCGATCAGGTAGATCGGCAAGACGGTGCAGAGCATCAGCACGAAGAAGACGATTCGCCCGCCAAACTTGTCGGTGAGCATGCCCAGCGGGAGACGGATCAGCGAACCGGTCAGCACCGGCGTGGCGGCAAGAAGACCAAACTGGGTCTCGTTGAGACCGAGGACTTCCTTGATCGGAATGCCGATCACCGCGAACAGCATCCACACGGCGAAACAGACGGTAAATGCGGTGGTGCTCATGATGAGCACGGACATCTGCTGGTACTTGCGAGTAGCCATATCCCACTGCGCTCCGGAAGGTTCCGACAACAACGGTTATGGGCAGTGAGGATAGGCAGAATGCGATCGCCCCACCATTGGCCGAAAGCAGGGGCCGCCGGCGGGGCGAATGGACGATTGACTAGTACTTATGGACTAATCGACACGTCATTGGACGACGCTTCACGCTTGGGTCAGCAGGCGGGCGAGCTGGGCGCGGTTGCGCACGCGGATGCGGCGACCGCTCACGGCCAGCACCTCGTCCTCGACCAGGGTGCGCAGCACCCGGGAAAGGGTCTCGGGCGTGAGGTTGAGCAGGGACGCGATCGTCTTCTTGGGGGCGGGCAGCACGATGCAGCCATCGGCACGCACGCCGCGCTCGAGTTGCTCGAGCAGATAGGCGGCGACCCGCACCGAGGCGGGCCCGCCGGTGGTGTTGCCGATCGCGTCGATCAGGCGCTGGATGCGCGCGCACACCGCCACCAGCATGCGGTTGGAGAGCGCGTTGTCGATCGCGACCGCGCCCAGCACCCGCTCGCGCGGCACGTGGATCAGCACCACCGTCCCCACCGCCTGCGTCCAGGTGCGGTAGCACTCACCGGTGAACACGCCGATCTCGCCGAACATGCCACCGGACTCGAAGAGCTCGACCACCTTGTCCTTGCCCTCCGGGCCGCTCACCATCAAGCGAACGGCACCGCTGCAGACGAAGAACAGGCCGGTCGGCGACGAGCCCCGCTCGAACACCGAGGACGAGGACGACAAGCGGACGAACTCCGCCCCGCGTGCGAGTTCGTCGAGCACCACGGCCGCACTGCCGAGCAGGATGGGCATGCGCGCGAGCGCCTCGCGCGGCGTCGCGGCCTTGCGCGCAGCGGGCGGGCGCACTGCGGCCTGTTCGGATTGCAGCACAGCGGTGGCGGACACGTCTGCTTATCTCCGTGCGGAGGGGTCCGGACGGAACCTTCTCAACGATCATCCTAGACCGTGCGCACGAGCGCCGCCATCGGCCGGACGACCGAGCGCTACGCCGAAAGGACTACACGGCCGCGCAAACGCCGCTCACGAGCTGCACGACAGCATCGAACACCCTGGCCGGTTGCGTGCCCAGTCCGGGCGTCGCGCGGCAAAGCGCTCGCGGCCCGGCTGCTCGTCATAGGGTCGGCGCAACACCTCGAGCAGGGTCTCCAGCTCGGAGGAATCACCGTTCTCGGCGGCGTCGATCGCCTGCTGGGCGAGGTAGTTGCGCGGCACGTAGAGCGGATTCGCGCCCAGCATGACCGCCCGCCGCTCCGCGGCCGGGAGTCCGTCAGCAAGCACGCGCGCGCCATGGTCGCGGAGCCAGCCCAGCAGTTCCGTTTCGACCGCGGCACGTCGGGCCGGATCGTAGAAGGCCTCATCGAACGGCAACAGCGAAGGCACAGCCGGATCCACATCGGCGAGGCGGCGAAAGAAGATCGTCATGTCGACCTCGCCCGCCGCCAGCAGCTTGTGCAGGCGCGCAAGCGCGCCATCGTCGTCACCCTCGCCCGTTCGCCACTGCGCAAGACCGAGCTTGGCCTGCATCATGCGGCGATACTCCGCATCGTGGATATCCGCGTAGGCGGCGAGCGCACGCTCGAGCGGCGCCTCTTCGCGCACTACCGGATGAATCGCGTTGGCCAGCTGCCAGAGGTTCCAGTGCGCGATGTAGGGCTGGTTGCCGAAGCGGTAGCGGCGCCCGCCGGCATCGGTGGTGTTGGGCGTCCAGTCGGGGTCGAAGTCGTCCACCCAGCCGTAGGGGCCGTAGTCGATCGTGAGCCCGAGGATGGACATGTTGTCGGTGTTCATCACCCCATGCACGAAGCCCACCCGCATCCAGTGCGCCACCAGCACCGCGGTACGCCGGCAAACCTCCTCGAACCAGCGGATGCGGCGCGCTGCCGGGGCGGGCTCGGCGGCGAGCGCGGGAAAGTCGCGCGCGATGGTGAAGTCGATCAGACGCTCGAGCAGCGCCTCCTCGCCGCGCGACGCAAAGATCTCGAAGTTGCCGAAGCGGATGAAGGACGGTGCCACCCGGCACACCACCGCGCCCGGCTCGGGACGCGGATTACCGTCGTAGAGCATGTCGCGCACCACCTGCTCGCCGGTCGCCACCAGGCTCAGCGCGCGCGTGGTGGGCACGCCCAGGTGATGCATCGCCTCGCTGCACAGGAACTCGCGCAGCGACGAGCGCAGCACCGCGCGGCCGTCGGCATGACGCGAGTACGGAGTCGGGCCGGCCCCCTTGAGCTGCAGCTCCCAGCGCTCGCCACGGGCATTGATCGACTCGCCGAGCGTGATTGCGCGTCCGTCGCCGAGCTGCCCGGCCCAGTTGCCGAACTGGTGGCCGCCGTAGCAGGCGGCATAAGGCGCCATGCCGGGCAACAGGGCATTGCCGCCGAAGACCCGGGCGAACTCGGCGCTGCGCACGTCGGCCTCGTCCAGGCCAAGGATCTGCGCCACTTCGCGCGACCACGCGAGCAGCGTCGGCGAGCGCACCGGCGTCGGCTGCACACGCGAGTAGCAGGCGCCATGGACCGGGCGCACATGATTTTCCGCCTCGGGATCGCCGGGCAGCTCGCGCACGAAGCGGTTGTCGAATCGAAGCGCTCTCATCGGGGAATCCTCGTCTCGGTCGGCCCGCCAGATGCGGGCAAGGGCGCGCTCAGGCGCGGCGCGGGTCGAACGCGTCGCGCACCACGTCGGCGAACAGGTTGGCCGCCAGCACCAGCACGAACATGAACACGAACGCCGCCGCCAGTGACCACCAGACCATGGGCTCGCGCGCAAGTTCGGCTCGCGCCATGTTGATCATCGTGCCGAAGCTGATCGTGGACGGATCCACGCCGATGCCGACGTAGGACAGCACTGCCTCGGCCAACACCAGCCCGGAGAAGTCCATGACCAGCGCAATCAACACGATGTGCATCAGGTTCGGCAGGATGTGGCGGCGCAGGATGGCGGGCGTCCCGACACCGAAGGCGCGTGCGGCCTGCACGTATTCGAGCTCGCGCAGCTTGAGCGTCTCGCCGCGCAAGAGCCGCGCCAGTCCGGTCCAGCTGGTGATGCCGAGGATGAAACAGAGCGCGAGCAGACGCGCATCGGAGCGCTCGGCGGCGGTGTCGAACCATTCCGGATGGGTGTCGATCACGACCTGCATCATCAGCACCGCCGCAGCGATCAGCAGCACCCCGGGGATGGCGTTGAGCACCGTGTAGACATACTGCACGGCATCATCCACCCAGCCGCCGAGATAGCCCGCGGCGATCCCGAGGGCCACCGCAAACGGCATCATCACCAGCGTGGTCAGGGTGCCGATCACCAGCGCGGTGCGCACGCTCTTCAAGGCCAGGTACAACACATCCTGTCCCACCTTGTCGGTGCCGAGCACGTGGTAGCGCGGCGCCAGCTCCACGCACAGCGCCAGCACCACCAACAGCACGCCGAGCGTGACCAGCGCCGCGCGCCAGGCGAGCACGGTGCGGCCGCAGAGCAGCGCGGTCGCGACCTCGCCCCAGCCATGCCCGCTGCCACGCCACACCACAGTCGCGAGCGCGAGGAAAATCCCCAGCCAGGCCGCCGCGGCCTGCCCGAGCGCTTTCGCCAACCCGGCCACAAGGTCGCCCGCGCGCGCGGCCGCGGGCGCCTCGCCGAGGTGGGCGCCACCATGCGCCAGGCGCGGGTAGCCGCGCACCTGGCGGCCGTCGGCGGTTTCCATCGGCTCGCGCTGATACAGCGTCCACGCGAAAGGCGCCGAGTAGGTCTTCTCGGTCTGCAGCCGCAGCGGAGCGAGCATGGCATCGAGCACGGACAGCACCTCGGTGGAATACACCGCCGCACTGCGCTCGCCGATCGCCTTCGGCGCCTCCACTGCTGCCAGCAGCGGCCGGTAATGCAGGCTGTCGAGGACCCCGACGGCGATGAACGCGAGCAGCACGGTGGCCGCCGCCATGCCGGCCGGACGCCTGCCGACCTTGCGCCAGGCCTCGCGCAGCGGCGCCTGGACACGCGCGTGGAGCGCCGCGAGCACGCCCAGGCCGATGAGCAGGAAGAGCAGCGCGTCGGTCCACAACAGCACCGGCTGCAAGCCGAACGTGGTCGCCATTGGCATGCTCATTGCAGCCTCACCCGCGGGTCGGCCAGGGTGTAGGAAATATCGGTCAGGATGAGACCGACGATGTACAGCACCGAGCCGATGAACACCATCGCCCGCACCACCGCGAAGTCCTGCGCGTTGATCGCGTCGATCGTGTAGCTGCCCAGGCCGGGAATCGCGAAAAAGGACTCCACCAGCAGGCTGCCCATGAAGAGCAGCGGGATCACCACCACCACCCCGGTCAGGATCGGGATCAGCGCATTGCGCAGCACATGGCGGAACAGCACCGCGAGCTCCGACAGCCCCTTCGCGCGCGCGGTGCGCACGTAGTCCTTCGAGATCTCCTCGAGGAAGATCGTGCGGTACCACCGCGCCGAAGAGCCGATGCCGGCCACCACGCTGATCAGCACCGGCAGGACCAGGAAGCGCGCTGCATCCAGCCCGGGCGCGTAGCCCGAGATCGGCACCAATGCCCACAGCTTGGACACCAGCCACTGGCCGCCGATGATGTAGAACAGGCTGGAGATCGACATCATCGCCACGCACAGCACCACGCCCCAGAAATCCAGCCAGGTGGCGCGGAAGAACACCAGCAGCAGCGCGAAGCTGATCGACACCACGAGGCTGAGCACGAAGGTCGGCAGCGCGATCGCCAGCGAGGGCCCCATGCGCTCGCGGATCTCCTGGCCGATGTCGCGGCCGTCGTCGGCGCGGCCGAACTCGAGCGCGAACATGCGCAGCGACTTGTCGAAGAAGAGGGTCTCGGTGAAGCGCGCGCTGCCGCTCGCGGCGTCGTTGATGAACATCGGCTTGTCGTAGCCGCGCTCGACCTTCCAGCGCTCGATGGCCTCGGGCGTGGCGCGCTTGACGCCGATGTGCATGCGCGCCATGTCGTCGGGCGAGTTCACCACGAAGAACAGCACGAAGGTGAGCAGGTTCACCCCGACCAGGATCGGAATCGCATACAGTAAGCGGCGCAGCAGGTAAGCCAGCATCAGCGCCCCCGCTCCTGGACCGGCACCGCGGTTGCGGTCTCGCTGCGCCGCCAATGGATCGCTGCCGGAGCCAGCAGTGCGGCGAGCAGCAACGCCACCAGCACCAGCGGCCACACGACCGGCTCGTTCCATGCCGCACGCGCGGCGTCGCGGCGCTCGAGGTGGATACGCTGGTATTTCATCGTGTTGCGCACCATCGCGCCGGTCTTGCGATTGAGCACCCAGCCGTGCTGCAGCGAATACGACATCGGGTGAAAGGCGAAGATCCACGGCGCGTCGTGCTGCAGCATTGCCACCATGCGATCGATGATCTGCTGGCGCGCGGCGCCGTCGGGCATCGCCTTCATGCGCTCGAAGAGCGCGTCGTACTCGGGGTTCTCGTAGTTGGCCGCATTCTGGCCATTGAACCTGACCTTGCCCTGCGCGCCGTGGAGCAGGAACAGCAGGTTCTCGGGGTCGGGGTAGTCCGCGTTCCAACCGAAGAAGAAGAGCTGCGCATTGCCCTGGCGGACCTTGTCCTGAAAGCGGTTGAAATCGGTCGGGCGCACCACGAACTGCACCCCCAGCGCACGGAACTTCTTCGCCAGCCAGTCCGAACGCGCCTTGTCGCCCAAGCCGCCGGGCGTGGTGTCGAGATTGATCACCAGCGGCTCGCCGGTCTGCGCATGACGCCCGTTGGGCCAGCCGGCTTCGGCGAGCAGACGACGCGCCTCGTCGACGCTGCGGCGCACCGGACGTCCCGCAGTATCGCTGCCCTGCCATTCGTACACTACCGGATTCATCCCCGCCCGCCCCGCGCGCGCGCCGAAGATGCCCGGCGGCAGCGGGCTCATGCCCGGCAGGCCGCGGCCATTCATGAAGATCGACACGAACTCCTCCATGTCGAGCGTGATCGAGATCGCCTGGCGCAGCTTGCGCGCGCGCTCCTTGTCGGCTTTGAGCGCCGCACCGCCGACGAGCGCGTCGAGCATGTTGAAGCCGAGGTAGTAAATCGACGGCGACACCGAGGTCAGCAGGCGGATGCCCTTCACCTCCATGTCCGCGGACAAGGACACCTCACCCTGGCTGGTCAAGGTGACCGCCTGGTCGAAGTTGTCCGACGACACGCCCGAGGCGTCGTAGTAGCCCTGCAGGAACTTGTTCCAGTACGGAATGCCCTCGCGTTCGCGTGAAAACACCACCTTGTCGATGAAAGGCATGCCCTTGCCGCAGTCGGCGAGCAGGCCAGCCTCTGCGTCACCCGCCTCGCCCTCGCAGGGGTAGGGGTCGCTGCGGTAGTTCGGATTGCGCGCCAGCACCATGCGCGCGTTCGGGTTGTTCTCGACCAGCATGTAGGGCCCGGTGCCCACCGGCCACCAGTCGAGGGTCAGATTGCGCTCGGCCATCCCCGGCTGGGCGAAGAAACGGTCCACCTCACGCGCCACCGGACTGAAGAAGGGCATCGACAGCCAGTACAGGAACTGCGGATACGCGCCCTGCAGCGTGATCCGGTACGTATAGCGATCGACCACCTCGACGCCGGGCAGCGCGAAACGATCGAGATCCAGCCAGCCGCGCGGCTCTCCCGTGCGTGCCGCACCCTCCCCCGCCGCCGCCAGCGCGGCCTGCAGGTCCTTGAGCCCAGGCAGGTACTCGGCCATCAGCTCGAAGATCGGCGAGTGCAGGCGCGGATGGGCCAGGCGCTTGATCTGGTAAACATAGTCGCGCGCCTCGAGCTCGCGGCTGCCGGTTTCGGCAAAATCGCCGATGGCACGCACGCCTCGCAGGTCCGCCTCGCTGAGGCCGAGATAGCGCGCACTACCGTCCTCTTTCAGCGCGAAGGCGGGATGCGGCTGGTAAAGGATGCCAGGGCGGATACGAACCTCCACCACGGTGCGCGCCACCCTGGACGCGTCTGCATTCGCCGCCAGCTCGCGCCCGCCGCCATCGAAGCGGCGCAGGCGCGGCATGCCGTCGGCGGTGGCCGGTTCGAGCGCGTAAGGCCGCTTCAGGTAGTGGTATTGCAGCGGCGGCTCGACGATCTGGTACAGGAAGCTCGCCTCGTCCTCGCTGTAGGACTGCACCGGATCGAGATGCTTCGGACGCTCGGTGAACGCGGTGTAGAGAATGTTCTGCCCACGCTCGATCGCCGGATAGGGATCGTTCCAGACCGGCGCACAGGCGGCCAGCGCCAGCGCCGCAAGCACGGTGGCCACGATCGCCACAGCGCGCTCGGCGATGCGCGCGCGCGGCACTTGTGCGCACCGGCGCGACACCTCGCGGGCACGGCGCAAACCCCAGCATGGACAGGAAAACCAGCGCACGGACAAGCGTATCGATCACGGAAAGCGCGGATTCTGGCAGGTTTTCGACCACCATGCGATCAGAAGGGCATGTCGGGCGCGGGGTTTTAGCTATAATCCCGGCCTTGTCACTCGGAGTCTTTTCCCATGGGCTTTCTCGCCGGCAAACGAATCCTCATCACCGGTCTGCTCAGCAACCGTTCGATTGCCTACGGCATCGCCAAGGCCATGCATCGCGAAGGTGCCGAACTCGCGTTCACTTATCAGAACGAACGCTTCAAGGACCGCGTTGCCAGACTGGCTGCCGATTTCGACACCACCCTGATCCTCCCGCTCGACGTCCAGGACGACGACCAGATCACCGGCCTGTTCGAGCAACTGGGCCGGCACTGGGACGGCCTCGATGCGCTGGTGCACTCGATCGCGTTTGCCCCCAGCGATGCGCTCGAGGGCGACTTCCTCGACGGTCTCAGCCGCGAAGCCTTCCGCGTCTCGCAGGAAGTCAGCACCTACAGCTTCCCGGCGCTGGTCAAGGCGGCACGGCCGATGATGAAGGGACGCAACGGTTCGGTGCTCACCCTGTCGTACCTGGGCGCGGTGCGCACCATGCCGAACTACAACATCATGGGTCTGGCCAAGGCCAGTCTCGAGGCTTCGGTGCGCTATCTCGCCGTCACCCTCGGCCCCGAGGGCATCCGTGCCAATGCGATCTCCGCCGGTCCGATCAAGACCCTCGCGGCGTCGGGCATCGGCAGCTTCGGCAAGCTGCTCGCCTTCAACGAGCACAACGCCCCGCTGCGCCGCAACGTGACGATCGAGGAAGTGGGCAACGCCGCGGCCTTCATGTGCTCGGATCTCGCCAGCGGCATCACCGGTGAGATCATGTACGTCGATGGGGGTTTCAACACCACGGCGCTCGGCAACGCCCTGCCGCTGCCGCAGTAGGCTCCGCCCGACCAAGCCCCCGGCTCAATGCGCGGGGCGCTTGGGACGCAAAAAAGGCCCGGCCAGCGCGCCGGGCTTTTTTGCGTCCTGGCGCGGCACCACCACGCTGTCGTCGCTCGTCACGCGTCTTCACCCTTTCCAGGGCTGCGGTCGCGAGTCCGGCCTGATCCGACGAAAGCGCCGCGGCTCGCGCCGCGCCTGTGAAAATCGTTGCGCCGCTACGCCTCAGCGCTCCGCCTGCAGCACCGCCGGATTGATCTCGACCTCGTAGCGCTGGCGCAGCTCGCCCAGGAGCGAAGCGAAGTCGCGACCACCAAGAAGCTGCTTGTACTGACCGGCCACCGCTGCGACGCGCGGATCGTCGTCGCCGATCTGCGCGCGCTCGACCGTCTCGATGCGATACACCACATAGTCCCCTTCTGCCGACTGCACACCCACGTAGGCAGGCAGCGGCGCCGCCGGCGCGGTGAACACCGCCTGCATTGCGGCCGCCGGCAGGCCGGGGGCGCCACGCTGCAGCGTGCGCGCATCGCCCCATTGCAGCGTCGCCTGTTCGCCCTTGCGCAGCGCGGCCAGCACCGCCTCGCCTTCGGCAGTGGCCTTCGCACGCCCCTGCTCAAGCTTCAACAGCTCGACGATGCGCTCGCGCACCTCGTCGAGGGGAAGCCGGCGAGCGGCTTCGAAGGTTTTCACGCGCGCGGAAACCAGGGCGCCATCGCCGATCTCGATCGCTTCGGTGTTGCGACCCTTGTTCACCGCCTCGTCACCGAACAGCACATTGAGCAGGCGCTCGTTGTTGAACGGCGCCGGCGCCGAATCGCGACTGATCCAGTCGCTGCTGCGAATCTCCAGGCCGACCGCCTGTGCCGCGGGCTCCAGGCTGTCGGGCTGCTCATACACCGTGTTCGAGAACTGTTCGGCAAGCTCGGCGAAGCGGCGCCCTGCCTCCTGCGCACGCAATTCTGTGACGATCTCCCCACGCACGGCCTCGAAAGGCTTGATCGACGAAGGCTTGAGGTCGGTGACCTCGACGATGTGCACGCCGAACTCGCTGCGCACCGGATCGCCGATCCGGCCCTTCTCGAGTGCGAACACGGCATCCTCGAAGGCGCCCACCATCGCACCGCGGGCAAAGAAGCCGAGATCGCCGCCGCGGCTCGCGGATCCCGGATCCTGCGACTTCTCCTTCGCCAGCGCGGCAAAGCGCGACGGATCGGCACGCAGCTGGTCGACGATCGCCCGCGCCTCCGCCATCACCTTTTCGACCTCGGCCTGCGCCGCGCCTGCGGGCAGCGCGAGCAGGATGTGACGCGCCTGGCGCTCCTCGGCAACGCCAAAACGCTGCGGATTGCCATCGTAGAAGGCGCGCACCGCCTCGTCGGCAACCGCGATCCTGCTCTCGACCGCCGCGCGGTCGAACACCAGGTACTCGGCCTGCAGCCGTGCCGGGCGCTCGAAGCGCGCGGGATTGGCCTCGTAATAAGCGGCGACCTGCTCGTCCGTCACCTGCAGATCCGCCGCCAACCGCCGCGCGTCAAAGCGCAGTTCGCGAACGGCGCGCTCCTCGAGCTGGGCGTCGAGGAAGCGGCGCGCCGAAGGCTTGGGCACGATGCCAGCATCGCCCACCGCGGCGACGATCTGCTGCACGCGAATGTCCTGCGCCAGCCCCGCTTCGAAGGTGGCAGGGGTGAGGCCCTGCGCACGCACCAGCGTCTCATAGCGCTGCAGCGAGAATCGGCCGTTTTCCTGGAACGACGGGACACCGGCGATGGTGTCCTGAAGTTGCTGCGGCGTGACCACGAGCCGGTGCTCGGCCGCGTAGAGGGCGAGCACGCGCTGATTGATGAGGTTCTCGAGCACGGCACGACGCAGTTCGGGCGACTCGAGCAGGGCACGATCGACCGGGCTGCCGGCGCTGCTGCGCAGGCGATCCTGCTGTTCACTCACCGCCTGGTCAAATTCGTAGGCGGTAATGCTGGTGCCGCCGACGCGCGCGGCCTCGTTTGCCGAACCCGCATCACTGAAATAGGCATCCATGCCGAAAAAGGCGAAGGGAACGATCAGGACCGCCAGGATCACCTGTGCGACCCGCTTGTTGTTGCGAACAGCCTCGAACATCGTGGATTCCGTTGAAGACTCAGGACAGCGCCCGACGGTGTAGCACCCGCCTGCGCCAAAGTTTCAAAGTGTAGCGCATCAAGTGCAGTTATGGCCTTGAGCATGCGATACATCACACGGCCGCATCAGCCGCGCTGAATATACTCTGCGGATGCACGCACTCGTCCGTCCCACCATTGTCCTTGCCCTGGCGTATTGGGCGGTGGGCTTTCCCGCCATTCATCTCGCCATTCCGCCGGGCTATACGGCCCCCTTCTTTCCATCGGCTGGCATCGCGCTCGCGGCACTGCTCGTCTACGGGCTGCGCCTGTGGCCGGGCGTCCTCATCGGGTCCGCGCTGATCCAGCTGGCGACCACCTGGCCACTGCTAGGCACGCCCGGCTGGAGTCCGCTCGGCCCGCTCGCCGTCCCGATCGGCGCGACCCTGCAGGCGGTGATCGGCACGCTGCTCGTGCGCCGACTGGTGGGCAGCACCGACGCGCTCGACACCGCCAGCGCGGTGATGCGCTTTCTTGCACTCTGCGTTCCGGTAAGCGCGCTGGTGGGGTCGACGATCGCGGTGACGGCACTTGTCCATGCGGGCGTGATCCCGGCGGCAGACGCCTTCTTCAACGGCTGGACATGGTGGACCGGCGATACGCTCGGCATGCTCATCGCCGCGCCGCTCGCACTGACCTTCATCGGGCGCCCCGAGCAGAACTGGCGTCCGCGCCGGCTGGGCGTCGCGCTGCCGATGGCGATCGCGCTCGCGCTCCTCACCCTTGCCTACCAGCAGATCGTGAACCGCGAGGAGTCGCGCTTGCAGGTGCAGTTCGAGCGCGACAGCGCACAGCTTGCCGGCCTGTTGAAGAAGCAACTCGACGTGCAGGTCGATATGGTGCACGCGATCGAAGGCTTGGTGCTCGCCAGCGACCGGGTAACGCGCGACGATTTCACCTTGTTCGTCGAGCCGTGGATGGATCGTCACCCAGGCACCCGCAGCTTCACCTGGAATCCGTCGGTGGCGCACGCCCTGCGCAGCGCTTTCGAAGCCGCCATGCGCGCTCAGGGCCTGGAGGGCTACGAGATTCGCGACCGCGATGCCAACGGTCGAACGACACCCGCTGCGCCGCGCACAGCCTACCTGCCGGTCGCCTACGTCACACCCGCCGACACCAACGATGCGGTGCTGGGCATGGACCCGCTCTCCTACGGCCGCGCCGCGGAGACGATCGCACGTGCGCTGCAGACCCGACAGCCCGCCGCCACCGAGAGTGTGCGCCTGGTGCAGGATGCAGATAGCGAGCGTGGCGTGGTGCTGTACCACGCGGTGTACGACCACGGCGCGCAGACCACACCAGCGCGCCTACGCGGCGTCATCTCCGCGGCGTTCCGCATGGACGACCTGCTCGCCGCAGTCATCGAGCGTGCGACCCAGTTGGGGATCGAAGTATGCCTCGTCGACGTGGGCGGCACGGCCGCCGCGCCCTGTCTCGCCGGGACGCGCTTGGCCCCGGGTGCAAGCTGGCCTGAAGGCAGCGTGAGCCGCGTCGAGCCGATCGCGTTTGCGGGCAGAGACTGGGCGTTGCACAACCGCGCCCTGCCGCAGTACGCCGAGAGCCAGCGCAGCTGGGCGGCGTGGGGCACGGTTGCGGTGGGCTTGCTGGCCACCGGCATGCTCGGCGCCGTGCTGCTCATCGGCACCGGCAACAAGCGGCGCATCCAGGCTCTCGTCGACCAGCGCACCGCCGAGCTCGAAGCTGCCGGCTTGCGCCTGCAAGAGAACCAGCAGGCGCTCGTCGACGCCCAGCGCATCGCCCGCCTGGGCAGCTGGGAGACCGTCGCCGGCCTGCAGGGCCTGCGCACGTCGGCAGGCTTGCGCCTGCTGCTCGACAACGCCCGCAGTCCCCTGGCGTCGATCGACGAGTTGCTGCAGACGATCGCTGCCGGCAGCCGCGCCGACCTGGCTGAAGCGATCGAGCGCGCAGCGCACGAGAGCGGTCGCATCGTGCTCGACTGCACGACCGACTGCCTGCCACTGCGGACGCTGCAGTTTCGTATCGAGGGCGAACATGCGCACGGACAGCTCGTCCGCATCCGTGGCACGGCGCAGGACGTGACCGCCCTGCGCGAAGCGGAGGCACGAATCCGCTACCTGGCCCGCTACGACACCCTCACCGGACTGCTCAATCGCAGCGCGTGGAAAGAACATGCGCAGGAAATCCTGCGCCATGCGGCGCGTCATGAGGACCGCTGCGCGATCCTGTTCCTCGATCTCGATGACTTCAAGACGGTCAATGACTCCCTTGGCCATGCCGCCGGCGATCGCCTGCTCGCCGAGGTGGCGACTCGACTGGGCGCTTGCGTGCGCGAGGAGGATCCGGTGGCCCGCCTCGGCGGCGACGAGTTCGTCGTTCTCCTGTCGCGCCTGGCACATGAGGACGAACCCGCGCGCGTCGCCGAGCGCATGCTCGCCGCCCTTGCCCGCCCGATGCAGATCGAAGGCCACCAACTCCAGCTCTCGGCGAGCATTGGCATCGCGCTCTACCCGTCCGACGGCAGCGAAATCGACAGTCTGCTCAAGCACGCCGACACCGCGATGTACGACGCAAAGGCGAGCGGCCGCAACGCCTACCGCTTCTTCCTGCCCGAGATGAGCGCACGCGCCACCCGCCGGCTGCAAACCGAAGCCGAATTGCGGCGCGCGATCGAGGGCGGCGAGCTGATCCTGCACTACCAGCCTCAGGTCGCGGCAAACGGCAGCTTCCGTGGCTGCGAGGCGCTCGTGCGCTGGCAGCACCCGGAACGCGGGCTGCTTTCGCCCGATCACTTCATTCCCTTCGCCGAACAGAGCGGACAGATCGTTCCGCTCGGCGACTGGGTGCTGCGCGAGGCGTGTCAGCAACAGGTGCGCTGGCGCGAGGCCGGCCTGGCGGTGCCGATGGTGGCGGTCAACATCTCGGCACTCCAGTTCCGCCGCGAGGATTTCGTCGCCACGGTGAAGCGCGTCCTGGACGAGACCGGCGCCAACCCCGCGGAGCTCGAACTCGAGATCACCGAGAGTGCGCTGATGGACGCTTCGCCGGGTCTCATCGCGCGCTTCGAGGAACTGGTCGGCCTCGGCCTGACGCTGGCGCTGGACGATTTCGGCACCGGCTATTCCAGCCTGTCCTACTTGAAGCGGCTTCCGATCAGCCGGCTGAAGATCGATCGCTCCTTCGTCGACGGCCTTCCGGACAACCCGGAGGACGTGGCGATCACTTCGGCGACCCTGTCGCTCGCACGCGACCTCGGCATGGACGTGGTCGCCGAAGGCGTGGAGACCGAGGCGCAACGAAGCTACCTCGGTGAACGCCGTTGCACGGCGATGCAGGGCTACCTGTTCTCGCCCCCGCTTGGCGTCACCGCCTTCGGTGCATGGGTGGCGGCACATGCGGCAAGCCCGTCATGAACAACCGACGGGCGGCGCGGGGGCCATCGCCACGAAAGTTCGCGGCTTCCGCCGCTCCTACAAACACCCCCCTCCCTGTAGGAGCGGCGGAAGCCGCGAACCCCACCGCCCTTCCTGCAGAACCAGCCGCCGCCGCGAACCCTCAGCCGGTGCCGCGACGCCCCGCTCCAGGGCTCGGGGCTCCCGCGCTCACTCCGCGCACCGGAACACGAGCTGCCCGGCTTCGGCATCCACCCGGATACGATCCTTGGGCGCGAACCTTCCTTCGAGGATCGCCCTCGCGAGCGGGTTCTCGATGCGCTCCTGGATCGCGCGCTTCAAGGGCCGCGCACCGAATATCGGGTCGAAGCCGGCGGTGGCCAGCTCGGCCAAGGCCGCATCGCTGATCTCCATCCCCATCTCCAACCGCGCAAGACGCTTCTCGAGGTACTGCAGCTGGATCTTCGCGATGCCGGCGATGTGCTTCTCGTCAAGGGCGTGGAACACCACCACCTCGTCGATGCGGTTGACGAACTCCGGACGAAAATAGCTCTTCACTTCCGCCATCACCGCGAGCTTGATCACGCCGTAGTCGTCCCCGGCCATGGCCTGGATCATCTGGCTGCCGAGGTTGGAGGTCATCACGATCACGGTGTTCTTGAAGTCCACCGTGCGCCCCTGGCCGTCGGTCATGCGACCGTCGTCGAGCACCTGCAGCAGCACGTTGAACACATCCGGGTGCGCCTTCTCGACCTCGTCGAACAGGATCACGCTGTAGGGCTTGCGCCGCACCTGCTCGGTCAGGTAGCCGCCCTCCTCGTAGCCGACGTAGCCCGGGGGAGCGCCGATCAGGCGCGCGACCGAGTGCTTCTCCATGAACTCGCTCATGTCGATGCGGACAAGATGCTCCTCGGAGTCGAACAGGAAGTTCGCCAGCGTCTTGCACAGCTCGGTCTTGCCCACGCCGGTGGGACCGAGGAAGAGGAAGGAACCGTAGGGCCGGTTCTCGTCCGACAGCCCGGCGCGCGAGCGACGGATGGCATCGGCGACCAGGCGCACGGCCTCGTCCTGGCCGACCACACGCTCGTGCAGCTTCTCTTCCATCTTCAGCAGCTTCTCGCGCTCGCCCTGCATCATCTTGCTCACCGGGATGCCGGTGGCACGCGACACGACCTCGGCGATCTCCTCGGCGCCGACCTGGGTGCGCAAGAGCTTGTTGGGCGTGGCGTTCTCGCCGGCCTGCTCGGCCATCTTCAACTGGCCTTCGAGCTGGGGCAGCTTGCCGTATTGCAGCTCGGCGACCTTGTCGAGCTGGCCCTTCCTCTGGAACTCGGCCATCTGCGCACGCAGCGCGTCGATCTCCTCCTTGATGTGCGCAGAGCCGGCCGCCTTGGCCTTTTCGGCCTTCCAGATCTCCTCGAGGTCGTTGTACTCGCGCTCGAGCTTGGCGAGCTCTTCCTCGATGAGCTGCAGGCGCTTCTGCGAAGCCTCGTCCTTCTCCTTCTTCACCGCCTCGCGCTCGATCTTGAGCTGGATCATGCGGCGGTCGAGCTTGTCCATGACCTCGGGCTTGGAGTCGATCTCCATCTTGATGCGCGCGGCGGCCTCGTCGATCAGATCGATCGCCTTGTCGGGCAGGAAGCGGTCGGTGATGTAGCGGTTCGACAGCTCGGCGGCGGCGACGATGGCCGGGTCGGTGATGTCGACGCCGTGATGGATCTCGTACTTCTCCTGCAGCCCGCGCAGGATGGCGATGGTCGCCTCCACCGAGGGCTCCTCGACCAGCACCTTCTGGAAGCGGCGCTCGAGTGCGGCATCCTTCTCGATGTACTTGCGGTATTCGTCGAGCGTGGTGGCGCCGATGCAGTGCAGTTCGCCACGGGCGAGCGCAGGCTTGAGCATGTTGCCCGCATCCATCGCCCCCTCGGCCTTGCCGGCGCCGACCATGGTGTGGAGCTCGTCGATGAAGAGGATGATGCGGCCCTCATCCTGGGCGATCTCCTTGAGCACCGCCTTCAGGCGCTCTTCGAACTCGCCACGGTACTTGGCGCCGGCAAGCAGCGCCGCCATGTCGAGCGACAACACGCGCTTGCCCTTGAGCGTCTCGGGCACCTCATCATTGATGATGCGCTGCGCCAGACCTTCGACGATCGCGGTCTTGCCCACGCCCGGCTCGCCGATCAGCACCGGGTTGTTCTTGGTGCGGCGCTGGAGGATCTGGATGGCGCGGCGGATCTCGTCGTCGCGGCCGATCACCGGATCGAGCTTGCCGCTGCGGGCGCGCTCGGTGAGGTCCATGCAGTACTTCGACAGCGACTCGCGCTGGCCTTCGGCGTCCGCGCTGCCGACATTGGCCCCGCCGCGCACGGCCTCGATCGCGGCTTCGAGCGCCTTGCGGGCCAGGCCGTTCTCCTTCATCAGGCGCCCCGCCTCGCCCTTGTCGTCGGCGAGCGCGAGCAGGAACATCTCGCTGGCGATGAACTGGTCGCCGCGCTTTTGCGCCTCGCGGTCGGTGACGTTGAGCAGGTTGTTGAGGTCACGGCCGATGCTGACCTCGCCGCCGTGGCCTTCTACCTTGGGCAGGCGACCGATCGCCCGCGCCACCGCGGTCTTGAGCGGCGGCACATTGACCCCGGCGCGCTGCAACAGCGACACCGTACTGCCGTCGTCCTGCTCGAGCAGCGCCTGCACCACGTGCAGCGACTCGATGAATTGCTGGTCGTTGCCCACCGCGATGCTTTGCGCATCGGCGAGGGCCTGCTGGAACTTGGTGGTGAGCTTGTCGAAGCGCATGGGAGCATCCTCGGGATTCGTTGAACTGACGCCTATGTGGGGCGCATCGGCCGCGCTTCAAGGGGTAGCTCAGGCCGGCGGCCGCTCCTGCCCGGGCAGATCGGGATAACGCACGTAGTCGAGCAGGTCCTGGATTTCCTGCGGTGGCGGCTTGGTCAGCAAGCTCACCGCGATGATGGTGGCAAAGCCCAGCGGCACGCCGAACACCCCCGCCGAGATCGGATTGATGTCCAGCCACGCATTGGCCATCGAGCCCCCGAAGAAGGGATGGGTGCGCACCACGTAGAACACCGTGACCGCGAGTCCGGCCAGCATGCCGGCGACCGCACCGGGACGATTGGCGCGCCGCCAGAAGATGCCGAGCACCAGCGCCGGAAAAAAACCGGAAGCGCCGATCGAGAACGCCAGCCCGACCATGAAGAGGATGTTGTCCGGCCGCATCGACGCCACCCAGGCCGCCACCACCGCCACCACCAGCAGCTGGGATTTGGAGATCACCAGGCGGCGGTGGGTCGAGGCCTGCGGATTGATCACTTTGTAATACAGGTCGTGCGACAGTGCATTCGAGATCGTCAGCAGCAGCCCGTCCGCGGTGGACAGCGCGGCGGCGAGGCCACCCGCCGCCACCAGCCCGGAGACCACGTAGGGCAGGCCGGCGATCTCGGGGGTGGCAAGCACGATCACATCGGTGTTCAGGCTCAGTTCGGCCAGTTGCAGCACGCCGTCGCCATTGAGGTCCTCGATCCGCACCAGGCCCACCCGTCCCCAGGACGCCACCCAGTCCGGCAGGATCGCAATGCTGGATCCGACCAGGTTGTTGTACACCTCCCACTTGGCGAACACCGCATAGGCGGGCGCCGTGACATAAAGCAGGAAGATGAAGAACAGCGACCACAGCACCGAACGCCGGGCCTCCATGACGCCGGGCGTGGTGTAGTAGCGCATCAGGATGTGAGGCAGCGCTGCGGTACCGACCATCAGCACGAACATCAGGGCGAGGAAGTTGTTGCGCGCCACGGCGGACTCGCGCTCGTTCGCTCCGGGGTGTGCCTCGGCATGGCGCGGTGGCGGCTTCGCGCGCTCCAGCGCCCCGAGGCGGGCACGCTCCCAGGCCTGTTGGGCGTCCGCGGGCGTGCGCGGCAGGTCGCGTAAGGCACGCTCGGCGAGTGCGATGTCGCGCGCGGGCGCGCTGTTCAGGCGCATGCCGTTGAGTTCGGCGATCATGCGCCGGCGCTCATCCTCGAGCGAGACCGGCAGCGCGGCGATCTTGTCGGCATAGTCCTGCGCGCGCGCGGCGTACAGGTCGCGCACTTCGCGTTCAGTGGGCGAATCGAACAACACGTCCTCACGCGCGCTGATCTGCTGCAGCACGCCGCCATAGACCGCCTGCGGGATCGGCACCCCGGTGAGCTTGTAGGACAAGATCACCACCGGCACCAGGTAGGCGATGATCAGGATCACGTACTGCGCGACCTGGGTCCAGGTCACCGCCCGCATGCCGCCAAGGAAGGAGCACACCAGGATGCCGGCCAGGCCGATGAAGAGTCCGATCTCGAACTCCACGCTGACGAAGCGGCTGGTGACGAGGCCGACACCGTAGATCTGCGCGACCAGGTACACGAAGCTCGCCAGCACCGCAGCGCCAAGGCCGACCAGGCGCGCAACGTTGCCCTGGTAGCGCGCGCCGAGGAAGTCGGGAATGGTGTACTGGCCGAACTTGCGCAAATAGGGCGCAAGCAGCAGCGCCACCAGCACGAAGCCCCCGGTCCACCCGGTGACGAAGGCCAGGCCTTCGAAGCCACTGAAATACAGTGTGCCCGCCAAGCCGATGAAGGACGCGGCGCTCATCCAGTCCGCCGCGGTGGCCATGCCGTTGAACAGCGCAGGGACGCGGCGGCCGGCGACGTAGTACTCCGAGACATCGGAGGTGCGCGACAGCACGCCGATGGTGGCGTAGATCGCGATGGTCACGAACAGGAACACGTGACCGATGAGTTGCTGCGACAGGCCGAGGCTCTCACCGATCGCCAGCAGCACGACGAAGACCGCGAAGCCGAGCGTGTAGATCGCATAGTAGCGGCGCAACTGTCTTGCAAAGCCGGCGTTGCGCCTCAAGTGACGATCTCCCCTGGCTCGGCGGCGAAGCCGGACATCAGTACTTGACTCGCGCGTAATAGGTCTGCTCGGCGGCCTCGCGCGCCTGGCGCAGGGTGCGAATTCCCTTCTCCGCCAGCAGCGGCACCAGCTTGAGGAACACCTCGGCGGTGACGATCGCGTCGCCAAGCGCGGTGTGGCGGCCGACGATGGTGAGCCCGAGCCGCTCGGCGATGGCCTCCAGGCGGTGCGATTCCTGGTTCGGGTGGATGACCGCCGACAGCAGCAGGGTGTCGATCACCGGCTGGTCGAAGCGCAGCCCGGTCTGCGCTTCCTTGAGTTGCAGGAAGCGCATGTCGAAGGCAGCGTTGTGCGCGATCAGCACGGTGTCGGCGGCGAAGGCGTGGAAGGCCGGCAACACCTTGTCGATGGTGGGCTGGCCGCGCAGCATCTCCGAGGTGATGCCGTGGATCTTCGCGGACTCGGGGGCGAGCGGACGCTCCGGATCGACCAGTTGCTCGAAGGACTCGCTGCGCAGCAGCTTGCCGTTGAGGATGCGGGTGGCGCCGATCTGGATGATCTCGTCGCCCTGCGAGGGGTTGAGGCCGGTGGTCTCGGTGTCGAACACCGTGTAGGTCAGCTCGGAAAGCAGGCGGTCGTCGAGCTCGTGGGACTTCTCCGACCAGGCGAAGAGGTCGAAATCGTAGTACTCGGGCCGGCTCTCGCCGCGCAGATAGGTGTCGGCCTCGGCCTGCTCCTGCGGCGTCGCCGCCGGCAGCAGGATGCGAAAGAAGGCACGGTGGCGCACCTTCTCGCGCTCGAGCCACATCTCGCCGTCGTGGCGATCCACCACATCGCGCACGGTGAGCGGGCTGCTCTCGTCCTCCACCTTCATCGGCTCGAGCTCCCAGCTCATCACCGTCTCGGTGCTCATCGCCTGCCCCGACCAGATCAGGTCGAGATGCACCAGGCGTCCGGCGGCCGATAGCCGAAAGCGCACCTCGCGCACTTCGAACTCGTCGGACAGCCGGCTCGCGAGGTAGGTGATCGCCTGGATCAGCGAGAAGCTGTCGACCTTGATCCACAGCGACTCGTCGACCTCCTCGAGCTTGGTGGGCAGGCCGATACGGGTCTCGATGCGGCGCTGCGCGGCGGCGATGAGGTCGGCGCCAAGCATCTCCTCGAGCGGCCAGCGCGCCTTCAGCGAATCGGCAAACTCGGTTGCGGTGCTGTCGAGGCGCTGGCTCATCGCCTGCACCTCGTCGCGCACCACCTTGCGGAAGCGCGTGCGCAAGTCTTCGGTGAGGTCCTCGAACTCGAGCATGTCGGCGGCCGCACGCACGTTGGCGAGCGAGGCCCGGTTGCCCTCGGTGAGGTTGTGCAGCATCTGGTCACGGCGCGATTCGTTCTCGAAGTTGC
>JAKLLJ010000140.1 GCA_023150215.1 Thauera sp.
TGACGACGTCGATGCGCGCCGGCAGGCGCGTCGAAGTGGTCGACTCGGCCACGGTGAGGTTCTGGAAGCGCATGCCGGCGGAGAAGCCCAGCTTGTCGGCGAGCCGGCGCGAGCTCATCACCAGGTCGTCACGGGTCTCGATGCCGTGGATGCGGCCGGACGGCGCGTGCTGCCTGAAGAACAGGTCGTACAGGATGAAACCGAGGTAGGACTTGCCCGCGCCATGGTCGACGAGCTCGATGTCGGGGTGCGCGGCCAGCGCTTCGGCGAGCAGCGGCTCGATGAACTGGTACAGGTGATAGACCTGCTTGAGCTTGCGCCGGCTGTCCTGGTTGAGCTTGCCGTCGCGGGTCAGGATGTGGAGCTGCTTGAGCAACTCGATCGATTGTTCGGGGCGGATCTCGGGGTGCTGGGCAGTCATGCGCAAAGGCTGGATGGCGTGGGTCGGGAGGCGAGACTCTACTCCCGTACGGCGCCGTTGCGCAGGTTTGCGAGGATCGCGATGCTGCGTGCGGTCGCGCCCTGGTGGGTGGTCGCGAAGGCCTTGCCGGCGGCCGAGGCGGCTTCGCGGTGCGCAGGGTCGGCGAGCAGGTCGAGCGCGCAGCGCATGCCGGCCTCGACATCGTCCGCGCGCAAGGCCGCCCCCGTGCGCACCGCGTCCTCGGCGACCGCCTGGAAGTTGAAGGTGTGCGGCCCGATCACCACCGGGGTGCCGACCGCGCAGGCCTCGATCAGGTTCTGTCCGCCGAAGGGCAGCCAGCTGCCACCGAGCAGCGCGACATCGGCGGCGGCGTAGTAGGCGAACATCTCACCCATCGAGTCGCCAAGCAGCACGCGGGTGTGGGGGGCGATCGCCACGTTGGCGCTGCGGCGCTGCAGCGCCAGTCGGCGCGCGCCGGCGAGCGCCGCGCCTTCATCGAAGCGCTGCGGATGGCGCGGCACCAGCAGCAGCAAGGCATCGTCCGGCGCGTGGCGGGCGAAGGCGTCGAGCAGCAGGGCCTCCTCGCCCTCGCGCGTGCTTGCCGCCAGCACCACGGGGCGTGCACCGATGTGCGCGCGCATCATGGCGCCGAGCGCCAGCATCGGCTGCGGCGGCACGATGTCGAACTTGATGTTGCCGGTCACCGTGACCCGGCGCGCACCGAGCTGGGTCAGGCGCGCGGCGTCGGCCGCGGTCTGCGCGCCGATCGCGCCGAGCGCCTTCAAGGTCAGGGCGGTGAGGACCGGAAGGCGCGCGTAGCGGCGGGCCGAACGTTCCGAGAGGCGTGCGTTGGCGAGCATCACCGGAACGCGGCGGCGCTTGCAGGCCGCGAGCAGGTTGGGCCACAGCTCGGTCTCCATGATCACCCCGAACAGCGGCCGGAAGTGGCGCAGGAAGGCATGCGCGAAGCAGCCGAGGTCGTAGGGCAGGTAGGCGCGCAGCACGCGCGGCTCGTCGCGGAACAGCGCCTTCGAGGTGTCGCGTCCGGTGGGGGTCATGTGGGTGATCAGCACGCTGTGCTCGGGCCATTGCGCGAGCAGGGCGCGCACCAGCGGTTCGGCAGCGCGCGTCTCGCCGACGGAGACCGCGTGCACCCAGATCACGCCCACGGGCGCGCGCATGCGGTAACGCCCGAAACGTTCGCCCACGTGGCGCAGGTAGGCGGGCTGGCGCCGCGCCCGCCACAGCAGCCGCAGCAGCACCAGCGGCAGGGCGAAGATCCACAACAGGGTGTAAGGCAGGCGGGTCAGCATCGGGGCGGGGTAGGGGACGACGACCGAAGTATAAGCAAGGAAGGCGACTGCCCGCAGTGGGCGGTCCGGGCGGGTTGAAGGAAACCGTTCACACTTGGAGCCCGGGCATGCATGCGATAATCGGTCTCGACATTCCTCCCGCCCTGCGCCCATCCATGAAAATCCTCGTCACCGGTGCCGCCGGTTTCATCGGCATGCACACCTCGTTGCGCCTGCTCGCGCGCGGCGATGAGGTCGTCGGTCTCGACAACCTCAACGACTACTACGACCCCACCCTCAAGGCGGCGCGCCTGGCGCGGCTGCAGCCGCACCCGGCTTTTCGCTTCGTCAAGCTGGACGTGGCCGACCGTGCAGGCATCGAGGCGCTGTTCGCCGCCGAGCAGTTCGACCGCGTGATCCACCTCGCCGCGCAGGCCGGCGTGCGCTATTCGCTGCACAACCCGCACGCCTACGTCGACAGCAACGTGGTCGGCTTCATGAACATCCTCGAGGGCTGCCGTCATGCGAAGGTGCAGCACCTGGTGTATGCGTCGAGCTCGAGCGTGTATGGCGGCAACACCAAGATGCCGTTTTCGGAGCAGGACAGCGTCGATCATCCGGTGAGCATCTACGCGGCGACCAAGAAGGCCAACGAGCTGATGGCGCACACCTACAGCCACCTCTACGGCCTGCCCACCACCGGGCTGCGCTTCTTCACCGTGTATGGTCCCTGGGGGCGGCCGGACATGGCGCTGTTCCTGTTCACCAAGGCGATCCTGGAAGGCCGCCCGATCGACGTCTTCAACCACGGCCGCATGCGGCGCGACTTCACCTACGTCGACGACATCGTCGAGGGGGTGCTGCGCACCATCGACCGCGTTGCCGAGCCCGACCCGGCCTTCGATCCGCTGCAGCCCAACCCGGGTACCGGCAGCGCTCCCTATCGCGTGTTCAATATCGGCAACCACGATCCCGTGGACCTGATGGCGTTCATCGCCGCGATCGAGGACGCCCTCGGGACTACCGCGCAGAAGAACTTTCTGCCGCTGCAGGACGGTGATGTGCCGGCGACCTATGCCGACACGAGCGCGCTCGACGCGTGGACCGGGTTTGCCCCGGCGACCAGCGTGCGTGATGGCGTGGGCCGCTTCGTGGCTTGGTACAAGGACTATTACCGGGTCTGATCCGCGGCCTTCGCCCGCTCTTCAACGCTCGATCCGCCGCGGACTCCGGTCCGGCGGCGGCAGGAATCGATGGCTACCTACGCAATCGGAGACATCCAGGGCTGCTACGCACCCCTCGATCGCATGCTCGACCGGATCGCCTTCGATCCCGCCGTCGACCGGCTGTGGATCGTCGGCGACCTGGTCAACCGCGGTCCCGAGTCGCTGCGCGTGCTGCGCTTTCTGCGCGGGCTGGGCAATGCGGCGTGCATCGTACTCGGCAATCACGATCTCTACCTGTTGATGGTGGCTGCGGGCCTGAAGCGGCGCGATGGCGACGACACGCTGTTCCAGGTGCTGGAGGCGCCCGATCGCGACGAGCTGCTCGAGTGGCTCAGTTATCTGCCGCTACTGCAGGTTCATGGCGACCATGTGCTGGTGCACGCCGGCCTGCTGCCCGGATGGACGGTGACACGCGCACAGGCGCTGGCCGGCGAGGTGGGGGCGGCGCTGGCCGGGCCGAAATCGCGCGAGTTCCTGCTTCATCTCGCCGGCAACCGGCCCGATCGCTGGTCGGACGGCCTCAAGGGCTGGGATCGCCTGCGCGTGATCGTCAATGCGCTGACCCGGCTGCGCTTCTGCACGGCGCAGGGGCATATGGACCTGCGCGCCAAGGGCGCACCGCACAAGGCGCCGCCGGGCATGCTGCCGTGGTTTCGCGTCCCCGACCGCTTCAGCCGCACCCATACCATCGTGTGCGGACACTGGTCGGCGCTGGGGTTCTATCGCGAGCCCGGGCTGATCGCGCTCGATTCGGGCTGCGTGTGGGGCGGCAAGCTTACCGCCTTGCGCATCGAGGATGACGTGGTGTTCCAGGTGCCGGGGTGAGAGCAGGGGTGAGGTCCCCGCTGTCTGCACGCGGCCGCCAGAGCGCCCGGTCGCGTCATCCCCGGCCGTCAGCGGGCGTTGCGCGAGGTCGGCGCGGCGCTCACTCGTAACTCGCCGGCACGACCCCGATCGCCCGTGCGATTTCAGCTCGCGCCTGCGCGGCGAGCGTGCGCCGGTCGATGCCGTGCGCAGTGGCGATCGGCGGTGCCACGGTGATGCGTGCAACCGTGCGCGGAGCGGCGATGATGTTGGCGATGCATTCACCCAGGCTCATGTCGCCGATGTAGGCGGCGGCGTCGCTGAAGCGGTCGTCGGGGCTGCGGTACTGCAGCGCCAGGGGCTGCACCGGGTGGCCGCAGGCGATCGCCGGCTGCAGCAGGGCGGCGTGAAAGTGCAGCAGGGTGCTGCCGTCGGTGGTCGTGCCCTCGGGGAAGATCGCCACGTTGCAGGCAGCGTCGAGCAGGGCGGCGGTTTCCTCGTTGATGATGCGGGCGTGGCCGCGGCTGCCGCGACGCAGGAAGATGGTGTCGTTCTTCGCCGCCAGCCAGCCGATCACCGGCCAGGCGCGCACCTCCGCCTTGGACACGAAGGCCGCCGGGGCGAGCGCGTTGATCACGAAGATGTCGATCCACGAGATGTGATTGGCGACCAGCATGCAGCCCGCGGACACCGCCTCGCCGCGGGGCTCCAGGCGCAGGCCGAGCACCTGCAGCAGGCGCCGTGACCAGCGCTGGCGCAAGGACTGGTGGGTGGCACGGCCGGTGAAGGGGTGAACGAGCACGATGGTCAGCACGCCCTGCACGAGGTGCACGGCCAGCCGCGACCACCGCCAGGCGCGCAGCAGCGCGCCGGCGTGGGAGGTGGCCGGAACGGGGGCGGCCACGTCATGCGGGGCGGAGTGAAGCGCGTTGGTGGCGGGCGCGTTTCCGGCCTGGGCGGCGGCGTTCATCATGGATTCCTGCGTGCGCGGGGGGCGAGTGGCGTGGTTCAGTCCTTGCGTCCCATGAAGTGGCGGGCGTAGCGTGAATCCACGCGGCCGATCGGCAGCAGGATCGGCAGGTCGGCCGTATTGAAATCGGGGTCCCAGGCCGGCTCGCCGCAAATCCACGCGCCCGCGCGCAGGTAACCCTTGATCAGCGGCGGCGCTTCGGTGTCGAGGTCGCCGCGCAGGCTGTCGAGCGGCAGCGGGCAGCGCGGGAAAACGTGGTATTCGAGCGGGGCGCTATGCTGCTCGCGCAGCCGATTATACAGGCTGGCCGCGCCATGCCCGCCGTCGGCCATGCTCACTGAGGCGCAGCCGATCAGGTAGTCGTAGCCGTTTTCCTGCATGTAGCGCGCCAGCCCCGACCACAGCAACGCGATCACCGCGCCGCTGCGGTATTCGGCGTCGATGCACGAGCGGCCGATCTCGACCAGGCGGCTGCGCAGATGCTGCAGGCGGGTGAGGTCGAATTCGTTCTCGGAGTAGTAACCCCCCACCCGGCGCGCCGCCGTGGGTGACAGGATGCGGTAGGTGCCGACGATGCGTCCGGCGTCCTCGTCGCGCACGATCAGGTGCTCGCAGAAGGGATCGTAGATGTCCCGATCCACGCCGGGGCTGCGGGTCGGCAGGCGCGCGCCCATCTCGTCGGCAAACACGCGATAGCGCAGCTTTTGCGCCTCGAGGATCTCGGTCTCGCTGGTGGCGAGGCCGACATGCAGGTTGCGCGACCGGCGCGCGGCGCCGTCCTGGCGGGGCTGGAGGTGCTGGAGCATGGCCTAGGTTCCGTCATAGTGGGTCGGGCCATTCTGGAAAGACGGCGTTGCGGCGCAGTGACGCGGTGGTTACGATGCGATGACGCAACGCACCACGGAGGACGACCCGCCATGCCACCGACCAACACCCCCGATCACGACGCCAGCTGCGTCTTCTGTCGCATCGTGTGCGGCGAACTGCCGGCGGCAAAGGTGCATGAGGATGCCGACACGCTGGTCATCATGGACATCCAGTCGGTCAATCCCGGCCACATGCTGGTGCTGGTTAAGCCGCACCGCGCCAACATCTATGCGCTCGACGACGCGCTCGCCGGCGCGGTGTTCCGCACCGCAGCGCGCATGGCCCGTGCCGCCAAGCAGGCCTTCGGCTGCGAAGGGGTGACGCTGTTCCAGGCCAACGAGAAGGCCGGCGCGCAGACCGTGTTCCACTTCCACATCCATGTGCTGCCGCGCTGGGAAGGCGATGGCATGGCCCTGGCCTGGCCGGTGAAGAACCCGTCGCGCGAGGCGCTCGCGGAGATGGCGGCGAAGCTGCGCGGTGCGCTCGCCGGGCCGGACTGAAGCACCGCCGGGGTGGCCGGGCGTGGGTGCGTATAATCGCGCCGTCTTCAATCCCTCGCCTGCCACCCATGTCCATCCTCGTCTGCGGATCGGTCGCCTACGACTCGATCATGGTCTTCCACGACCGCTTCCGGAATCACATCCTCCCCGAGCAGATCCACATCCTCAACGTCTCCTTCCTGGTGCCCGATCTGCGCCGGGAGTTCGGTGGCTGCGCGGGCAACATCGCCTACGGGCTCAAGCTGCTCGGCAGCGATCCGCTGATCGTCGCCACCGTGGGCGAGGACGCCGGGCCGTACCGTACGCGCCTGCGCGCACTTGGGCTGCGCGAGGACTTCGTGCGCGAGGTGCCGGGCACCTACACCGCGCAGGCCTTCATCACCACCGACCTGGACGACAACCAGATCACCGCCTTCCATCCCGGGGCGATGTTCCACTCGCACCTCAACGACGTGCGCAGCGCCACCGACGCGACCCTGGGCATCGTGTCGCCCGACGGTGCCGACGGCATGCTGCGCCACGCCGATGGTCTTGCCGCGACGGGCGTGCCCTTCGTGTTCGACCCCGGCCAGGCGCTGCCCATCCTCGGTAGCGAAGCGTTACTGAAATGCCTGCAACAGGCGCGCTACTGTACGGTCAATGATTACGAGGCGCGCCTGATGTGCGACAAGACCGGGCGCAGCGAGGCGGACCTCGCGCGCGAGGTCGAGGCCTTGGTGGTGACGCTGGGCGCGGAAGGGTCGCGCGTGCATTGGCGGGGTGAGGTGTTCGCCGTGCCGGCAGTGAAGGCCGATGCGATCGTCGATCCGACAGGCTGCGGGGACGCCTATCGTGCCGGCCTGCTGCACGGCATCGCCAATGGCTGGGATCTGCTGCGCAGCGCACGGCTGGCCGCGGTGATGGGGGCGGTCAAGATCGCCCATCGCGGGGGGCAGAACCATCAGCCCTCGCGTGCGGACATCGGCTCGCGCTATCGCGAGGCATTCGGGGAGGATTTGTGGTGAATCACAAGGCAATCACATGGCGTGCCGCCGCTGGCGCATTGATTGCGGCGCTGCTCGTGGGCGGTTGTGCGCAGGGTCTGGGGGGCAGCACTTATTCGCGTACCGAGGCGCGCCGCGTGATGACGGTGCAGTTCGGCACCATCGAGGCCGTGCGCGGCGTGCTGCTCGAGGGCACGAAGACGCCGATCGGCTCGGTGGCGGGGGCAGCGGTCGGCGGCATCGCCGGCAACACCATCGGCGGCGGTCGTGGTCAGGCCGTGGCGACGGTGATCGGCGCGGTCGCCGGCGGCCTCGCCGGCTCGGCGGTCGAGGAGAGCGCGACCCGAACCCAGGGCGTGGAGCTCACGGTGCGCCTGGACGACGGCCAGTTCCTCGCCGTAGTGCAGGCCGACGAGGGCGAAGGCTTCCGTGCGGGCGAGCGCGTGCGCGTGCTGCGCGACGCCGGTACGACGCGGGTGGCGCGCTGAGCCTTGGGGCTCGTCCGCATCGTCGCGCGTCCGTGCGCGCAGCCCGGCAATTGAAAAGTCGTGCGCTGTCGTGCGCCCGGAGGCCTCACCGTGACCATGACGCCTCCCTTTCCACGCCTCGATCCTGACACACCACACTTCACGCCTCACGGATAGAACGCGTAAATCCGGTAGCCCGTGGGTGCGACCCCGGGCGCCGCGAACGGGATGCGCAATTCGATCGCATTGCGGGCGGTGAAGGCCTCGTGCGCTTGCGTGGCGGGTTGCCAGTCGGCAGGCGGCAGCACCCTGCGCGCGAGCGGGTTGTCGCCGGCGTCGGTGAGGGTCAGCTCCAGGTGTGGCCATTGCTGCGGATAGTCGGCGCGATTGTTGAGCGTGGCCTGCAGCAGGTAATGCCCCGGTCGTCCCGGCTCGGCTTGCAGGTCGGAGGACTCGATCGCGATCAACTCGGCGTCCCGCGGATAGGGGACGGTACAGCCGGCGCGGGCGCAGGCCGCGCTGAGCAGCGGACGCAGCCCGGGCAGCATGCGCGCGATCTCCTTGCGGTAAAGATAGCCCGCCTGCACGGCGAGCAGGCTGCCGAGCGCGAGCACGACAAGGGCCGCGAGCATGCGCAGCAGCGGGCGCGTCGCAGTGGGCGGTCGACCGTAGGTCGCGTCGAGGTGGGCGAGATCGGGTTCTGCAGCCAGCGGCGGCAAGTCGTCGGGCGGCGCT
>JAKLLJ010000141.1 GCA_023150215.1 Thauera sp.
GGCATGGAGGCGCGCATCGTGCCGCCGCGCGGCTACGACACCGCCTGGGTGCGCTTCGGCGCGCTGCGCGGCAAGGGTCTGGTGCGCAAGCTAATGCTGCCGGTGAACCTGCTGTCGGGCTTCTGGCAGGCACTGCGCGCGATCCGCCGCGTCCGCCCCGACGTGGTGCTCGGCATGGGCGGCTACATCACCTTTCCGGGTGGCATGATGGCCGCGCTGCTCGGACGTCCGCTGGTGCTGCATGAGCAGAACTCGGTCGCCGGCCTCGCCAACCGCGTGCTGGCCAAGGTGGCCGATCGTGTGCTGAGCGGTTTCCCCGCGGTGCTGGAGAACGCGGAGTGGATGGGCAACCCGGTGCGTGCCGACATCGCCGCGGTGCTGCCGCCGGCCGAGCGCATGGCCGGGCGCCAGGGCCCGCTGCGCGTGCTGGTGGTGGGGGGCAGCCTGGGTGCGGCGGTGCTCAACGAGACCGTGCCGCAGGCACTGCTGCGGCTCGCTCCCGAACAGCGCCCGCAGGTGGTGCACCAGGCCGGCGAGCGCCAGATCGAGGCCCTGCGCGCGGCCTACGCCCGTGCGCAGGTCGAAGGCGAGCTGCGCCCCTTCATCGACGACATGGCGGCAGCCTATGCCGACGCCGACCTGGTGATCTGCCGCGCCGGTGCGCTCACCGTCGCCGAACTCGCGGCGGCGGGCGTGGCCAGTTTGCTGGTGCCCTTCCCGTACGCGGTGGACGATCACCAGACCGGCAACGCGCGTTTCCTCGCCGATCGCGGCGCGGCCTACCTGCTGCCCCAGTCCGAACTCACGCCCGACCGCTTGGCGGGCATCCTTTCCAGCCTCGACCGCGGCCGGCTGCTGCAGATGGCCGAGAACGCGCGCACGCTCGCCAAGCCGTTCGCAGCGGTGGCGGTGGCCACGCTGTGCGCGGAATTGGCTGGCGGAGAAAACCAATGAAGCACAAGGTCAGGAACATTCATTTCGTCGGCATCGGCGGCTCGGGCATGAGCGGCATCGCCGAGGTGCTGGCCAACCAGGGCTACCGCGTCAGCGGCTCTGACCTCGGCGCCAACGATGCCACCCGCCGCCTGCAGAAGATGGGTGCGCGCGTGGTGCGCGGTCACGACGCCGCCAATGTCGACGACGCCGACGTGGTCGTGGTGTCGACCGCGGTGAAGGCCGACAACCCCGAGGTGGTCGCTGCGCGCGAGCGCCACATCCCGGTGGTGCCGCGCGCGCAAATGCTCGCCGAGCTGATGCGCTTCAAGCACGGCATCGCGATCGCCGGCACCCACGGCAAGACCACCACGACCTCGCTGGTGGCGAGCATCCTCGCCGAAGGCGGCATCGACCCGACCTTCGTGATCGGCGGCCGGCTCAATGCCGCCGGCGCCAACGCGCGCCTGGGTACCGGCGACTACCTGGTGGCCGAGGCGGACGAGTCCGACGCGTCCTTCCTGCTCCTCAATCCGGTGATTTCGGTGGTGACCAACATCGACGCCGACCACATGGACACCTACGCCCACGATTTCGCTCGCGTCAAGCAGGCTTTCGTCGACTTCCTCCATCGCCTGCCCTTCTACGGCGTCGCGGTGCTGTGCGAGGACGACCCCAACGTGCGCGAGATCATCCCGCAGGTGGCCAAGCAGATCGTGCGCTACGGCTTGTCGGCGAATGCCAACATCCGCGCCGAGAACGTGCGTGCCGATGGCGGGCGCATGCTGTTCGATTGCGTGCGGGTCAACGGCACGACGTCCAGGCTGTCGATCGAACTCAACCTGCCCGGCATGCACAATGTGCTCAATGCGCTCGCCGCGATCGCGGTGGCGACCGAAGTGCAGGTGCCGGATGCGGCGATCGTCAAGGCGCTCGCCGAGTTCAATGGTGTCGGCCGGCGCTTCCAGCGCTACGGCGAAGTCGCCTTGCTCGACCAGGATGGCCACGAGGCGGGGAGCTTCACGCTGGTCGACGACTACGGCCACCACCCGGTGGAGATGGCGGCCACCATCGCTGCGGCGCGCGGCGCCTTTCCCGGCCGCCGCCTCGTGCTGGCGTTCCAGCCTCACCGCTATACCCGCACGCGCGACTGCTTCGAAGACTTCGTCAAGGTGTTGTCGACGGTCGATGGGCTGCTGCTCGCCGAGGTGTATGCCGCCGGCGAGGCGCCGATCGTCGCTGCGGAAGGCCGCTCGCTGGCGCGTGCGATCCGTGTCGCCGGCACGGTGGAGCCGGTATTCGTGGAGGACATCGCCGACATGCCGCGCTTGATCCTCTCCGCTGCGCGCGATGGCGACGTGGTGATCACCATGGGGGCGGGCAGCATCGGCGCGGTGCCGGGCAAGCTCGCCAGGATCGAGGAAGCAGTGTGAAGACGCGTTTCGGAAAGGTTGCGGTGCTGTTCGGCGGTTCGTCCGCCGAGCGCGAGGTGTCCCTGATGTCGGGTGCGGCGGTGCTGGCTGCGTTGCAGGCGGCCGGGGTGGATGCGCACGCCTTCGATCCGGCCGCACGCGACCTGCACATTCTCAAGGAAGAAGGTTTCGCGCGCGTCTTCATCGCGCTCCATGGACGTGGTGGCGAAGACGGCACCGTGCAGGGCGCGCTCGAGCTGATGGGCATCCCCTACACTGGCAGCGGCGTGATGGCGTCCGCGCTGTCCATGGACAAGTGGCGCACCAAGATGGTGTGGCTGGCCGCCGGCCTGCCCACGCCACGCTACGCGATCCTGCAGCACGATACCGATTGGGACGCGGTGGTCGCCGAGCTCGGCCTGCCGATCTTCGTCAAGCCGGTGCATGAAGGCTCCAGCATGGGGGCGACCAAGGTGACCGAGGGCGGACAGCTGCGCGCGGCCTGGGAACTCGCGGCGCGCTACGACAGCCTGGTGATCGCCGAGGAGTTCATCACCGGTGCCGAGCTCACCGCACCCTTCCTCGAGGATCGCGTGCTGCCGCTGGTGCGCATCGTCGCTCCCGGCGGCAACTACGACTACCAGCACAAGTACTTCACCGACGACACCCGCTACGACTGCCCCTGCGGCCTGCCCGCGGCGCAGGAGGTCGAACTGCAGGCGATGGTGATGAAGTGCGCGCGTGTGCTCGGCTGCCGCGGCTGGGGCCGCGCCGACCTCATCCTCACCGATGACGGCCGCCCTTACCTGCTCGAGATGAACACCTCGCCCGGCATGACCGGCCACTCGCTGGTGCCGATGTCGGCGCGGGTGGCAGGGCTGGATTTCACTGCCCTGTGCCTCGAGATCCTGGAGGGCGCCCGGCTTGGCTGAAGCAGGCATCCGTCTCGCGTCGATCCGCTCTGCGCGCCGTCCGGCGCCGGGCGGGCCTGCGCGCGCGGGGGGCGAGCGTGGGCTGTGGCATCGGCCCGCGCTGCTCAACCTGGTCTCCGACCTGCTGACCCTGTGCGCCGCGGTGGCGCTGGGCTGGGCGCTGGTGATCTGGTTCGTGTCGCGGCCACTGTTTCCGCTGCGCGAGCTGGTGGTCCTGAACAATCCGGGCCAGGTCACGGAGGAACAGCTCGAGTACGCCGCCCGCCTGGCGGTGCAGGGCAACTTCTTCACCGTCGACCTGGCGGCAGTCAAGGAAACCTTCGAGAAGCTGCCCTGGGTGCGCAAGGCCGAAGTGCGGCGGCGTTGGCCGGACGCGCTCGAGTTGCGCCTGCACGAGCATGAGGCGGTGGCCTACTGGACGGTGTCCGAGAGTGGTGAGGCGCGTCTGGTGAACCGCCAGGGCGAGGTTTTCGTGGCCGCATCCAATGCCGACATGCCGCAGTTCGACGGTCCGCAAGGCTCTTCAGGCTGGTTGCTCGCGCGCCATGGCGAGTTCTCGTCGATGCTGCAGCCGCTCGGTGTGCGCCTGGTGGGGCTTGGCCTTTCGGCGCGCGAGGCGTGGCAGCTCCAGCTCGACAACGGCATGACCATTGTGCTTGGGCGCGAACAGGACAAGTCGCCGCTGGTCGAGCGCCTGCGGCGGTTCATCGCGGTGTGGCCGCGCGTGGAAGACGAAATCGACATCGACATCAAGGTCGCGGACCTGCGCTATCCGGGCGGGTTCGCCCTGACGCCTGCAGACGCCTCGGTGCTGCAGCAGCCCGCGACCCCGGCAGGCAGGAAAGGCAAGAAATGAGCAAGCAATACAACGAATTGATCGTCGGCCTGGACATCGGCACCGCCAAGGTCACCTGCATGGTGGCGGAGGTCAAGCCCGATGGGCGGCTCAACGTGGTCGGCCTCGGCACCCAGTCCACCAGCGGCCTCAAGCGTGGCGTGGTGGTCAATATCGAGGCCACGGTGGATGCGATCTCGCGTGTGGTGCAGGAAGTCGAGCTGATGGCCGACTGCAAGATCCACGAGGTCTATACCGGCATCGCGGGCAGCCACATCAAGAGTTTCAACTCCAGCGGCACGGTCGCGATCAAGGAAAAGGAGGTCTCGCCGCTCGATGTCGAGCGCGTGATCGAGGTCGCACGCGCGATGCCGATCCCGGCCGAGCAGCAGATCCTGCACATCCTCACCCAGGAATTCATCATCGACGGCCAGGGCGGCGTGCGCGAGCCGATCGGCATGAGCGGGGTGCGCCTCGAGGTCAAGGTGCACATCGTCACCGGGGCGGTGTCGGCGGCGCAGAACGTGATCAAGTGCGTGCGCCGCTGCGGTCTCGAGGTCATGGACCTGAGCCTGCAGCCGCTCGCCTCCAGCCATGCGGTGCTGACCGAGGATGAGAAGGAGCTCGGGGTGTGCATGGTCGACATCGGCGGTGGCACCACCGACATCGCGGTGTTCACCCAGGGCGCGATCCGCCACACCGCGGTGATCCCGGTCGCCGGCGACCAGGTCACCAATGACATCGCGATGGCCTTGCGCACGCCGACCTCGGAGGCCGAGGAGATCAAGATCCGCCATGGCGTCGCGATGCACCAGATGGCCGATCCGGAGGAAATGATCGAGGTTCCCGGTGTGGGTGACCGCCCGCCGCGCAAGCTGTCGCGCCAGGCCCTTGCCGACGTGATCGAGCCGCGCGTGTCCGAGCTGTTCGAGCTGGTGCAGGCCGAGCTGCGCCGCAGCGGCTACGAGGAGTTGCTGTCCTCGGGCATCGTGCTGACCGGTGGCTCGGCGGTGATGCGCGGCATGGCCGAGCTGGCGGAGGATGTTTTCCACATGCCGGCCCGTGTGGGCGCGCCGCAGTACGACGGCGGGCTGGCCGACGTGGTCTGCCAGCCACGCTATGCGACGGCGATGGGCCTGGTCATGGAGGGAGCGGCGCAGCGGCGCCGGGGGCTGCAGGCGCGCGAGCCGCGCAGTGTCAAACAGATCTTCGGACGCATGAAGTCGTGGTTCGAACGCAACTTCTGAACCATGCGTCATGCGGCTTTTCATTTTGGATGAGTGCCGATCACTACCGTTTATTTAGTAGTAGACTTTAACGTTGATACTAGATGCAGGCCGGCGGGCGTTCGGTGTTGAGCAGGGCCGTCAAATCAGGAGGCGAGGCTAATGTTTGAAATCGTTGAAAAGGAACCGACCGGTACCGTCATCAAGGTGGTCGGTGTCGGCGGTGCAGGGGGTAACGCGGTCGACCACATGATCCGCGAGGGTGTGAAGGGGGTGCACTTCATCTCCGCCAACACCGACGCGCAGGCGCTCAAGCGCTGCCTTGCTCCGGTCAAGGTGCAGCTCGGCGTCACCGGGCTCGGCGCCGGCTCCAAGCCGGAGGCGGGCCGTGCCGCGGCGCAGGAGTCGCGCGAAGCGATCGCGGCCGCGCTCGAGGGGGCGCACATGGTGTTCATCACCGGCGGCATGGGTGGCGGCACCGGCACCGGCGCAGCGCCGGTGGTGGCCGAGATCGCCAAGGAGATGGGCCTCCTGACCGTCGCCGTGGTGACCAAGCCCTTCGACTTCGAAAACCGCATCCGTGTCGCCGAGAGCGGTATCGAGGAGCTCACCCGCCACGTCGATTCGCTGATCGTCGTGCTCAACGACAAGCTGCTCGACGTCTATGGCGATGACGCCGGCTTCGAGGAGTGCTTCCGCTCCGCCGACAATGTGTTGCGCTCGGCCGTGGGCGGCATTGCCGAGATCATCAACGTGCCTGGCCTGGTCAACGTCGACTTCCAGGACGTGCGTACCGCGATGGCCGAGATGGGGCGTGCGATGATGGGCTCGGCGGAGGCCGCCGGCATGGATCGCGCCCGCATCGCCGCCGAGCAGGCCGCGGTGTCGCCGCTGCTCGAAGGAACCGAGTTGTCGGGAGCGCGCTGCGTGCTGATCAACATCACTGCCAGCAAGTCCTTGAAGATGTCGGAAGTGCGCGACGCAGTGAAGACGGTTCAGGCCTTCGCCGCACCGGAAGCCTTCGTCAAGTACGGCACCGTGTTCGACGACACCATGGAAGACCGCATCCGCATCACCGTGGTCGCCACCGGCTTGGGCGCACCGCGCGCCGCACGCCAGCCGGTGATGCAGGTGGTTCAGGGCACCGGCACCTATGGCCCGTCGATGGGCGGTAGCGTGGACATGACCAATCTCGACGTCCCTGCGGTGATGCGCAGCGGCCGCCGCACCACGGTGGAAGCGATGAGCACCAGCGGCGTCGGCACCTACGACATCCCGGCCTTCCTACGCCGCCAGGCGGACTGAGCGCCGCGCCTCTGCCGGGCTGCCGGTGGGCGGTCGTCGTGACAGGAAACCCTCGTTCGGGCCGCCGCCTCCGGTCCGAACGAGGGTTTCGCCTTTTTCGGCACGGCCTGCAACATTCGCTTGCGCAACAGCGGCGGCGTATCGGGCTCATAGCCGGTGGCCTCCGGGGTGCGTGCTAAAATTGCTGCTGTTCAAAGGACAAACACCATGATCAGGCAGCGCACCCTCAAGTCGGTCGTCACCGCCACCGGTGTAGGGCTGCACGGTGGCCGCAAGGTGACGCTGAGCCTGCGTCCGGCCCCGCCCGACACCGGCATCGTGTTCCACCGCGTCGATCTCGACCCGCCCCTGACCCTGCCCGCCGATCCCTACGCCGTGTGTGACACGCGCATGTGCTCCGGCCTGGAAAAGGGCGGCCACAAGGTTGGCACCGTCGAGCATCTGATGTCGGCGCTTGCCGGTCTCGGTATCGACAACCTGCATGTCGATGTCGATGCGCCGGAGATCCCCATCCTCGACGGCAGTTCGGCCCCCTTCGTGTTCCTGCTCCAGTCGGCGGGCATCGAGGAGCAGAAGGCGGCAAAGAAGTTCCTTCGCGTGAAAAGGCCGGTCGAATACGTCGAGGGTGACAAGTGGGTTCGGCTGGAGCCTTACGACGGCTTCAAGCTGTCGTTCTCGATCGTGTTCAACCACCCGGCGATCGACAATACGTCCACCCAGGTCGTCATCGACTTCGCCGAGCAGTCCTACGTGCGCGACGTGGCGCGCGCGCGCACCTTCGGTTTCATGCAGGACGTCGAGTTCATGCAGGCCAACGGGCTGGCGCTCGGCGGCAGCCTCGAGAATGCGATCGTGATGGACGAGTACCGCGTGCTCAACGCCGAAGGCTTGCGCTACGCCGACGAATTCGTCAAGCACAAGGTGCTCGACGCAATCGGTGACCTCTACCTGTGCGGCCACCCGCTGCTCGCCGCCTATTCAGCGCACAAGGCCGGCCATGCGCTGAACAACCAGATCCTGCGCGTGCTGCTGGAGGACAAGGAAGCCTGGGAGATCGTCAGCTTCGACCAGGACGCTGCGACGCCGGCCGCGGTGACGCACCAGTTCGCACCGCTCGTGGCGGCGTTCGCATGACGATGCGTTACGGGCCGGCGAGCGTTCGATCGAATCTGCGCGCTGCGCGCGGGCTCGCGCGCCGGTGCAAGTGCGCGGCCGCGGAGATGCCCGGCTGCGAGGTGGCCGCGAGATCGTGCGTAGGGGCGTGCGCATGCTGATCATGCGCCTTCTGCTGTTGCTCGCAGTGCTGTCGATCGGTGGCTCGGCCATCCTGTGGCTGCTCACCGGCAACCCGCGCTACAAGGCGTGGGCGTGGAAGGCCTGTCGCGCCATGCTGGTGATGTTGTTCGTGCTCTTCGCGCTGTTCGCCATCGAGCGCGTGCTCGCCCCGGTCGCCTGAAGCGTTGCGTCCGCTCCCGTAGGAGCGCCGGAAGGCGCGAACCGCGCGGCGCCCGGAATTCGCGATTCACCCGTCCAGCGGCCGTCTTCGCGGCTTCCGCCGCTCCTAC
>JAKLLJ010000142.1 GCA_023150215.1 Thauera sp.
GGGTCGAAAACAGGAAGCCGGGCGACACCGATTTGTCCTCGCGCACGCGCTCATCGGTGTTCTCCAGCGCCAGGGTGACGAAGCGCTCACCCATCGGCTGCTCTAGGATCACGTCGAGCAGCGGCAAGAGGCCGTGGTGCAGGCCCTCGGCGCGCAGCTGCTGCAGGCACTTCAGCGAGTGGCCGGAGAACAGCAGCTTGAGCATCTCGTCGAACAGGCGCGCAGCCGGCACGTTCTCGAGCAGCGTGGCCATCTCGCGGATCGGCGTGCGCGCGGCGGGATCGATGGTCAGTCCTAGCTTGGCCGCCAGGCGTACCGCACGCAGCATGCGCACCGGATCCTCGCGGTAGCGCGTGCGCGGGTCGCCGATCATGCGCAGGGTTTTCTGCTGGATGTCGGCGACGCCGTGGTGATAATCGACGATGGTCTCGGTGCCGGGGTCGTAGTACAGCGCGTTGACGGTGAAGTCGCGCCGGGTGGCGTCTTCCTGCTGGTTGCCGAACACGTTGTCGCGCAGCACGCGGCCGTGCTCGTCGGTGTCGGCGCTCTCGGCGTCCTGGCTGGCGCGGAAGGTGGAGACCTCGATGGTTTCCGGGCCGCTCATCACGTGCACGATCTTGAAGCGGCGGCCGATGATGCGCGAGCGGCGGAAGGCGGCGCGCACTTCTTCGGGCGTGGCGCTGGTGGCGACGTCGTAGTCCTTGGGCGGCTGGCCGATCAGCAGGTCGCGCACCGCGCCGCCGACAACGAAGGCCTTGAAGCCTTTTTCCTGCAGGACCGCACAGACCTTGCGCGCCGCGGGCGAGAGCTGCTCGCGGCGGACGCCATGGCGCTCGACGGGGATGAGGGCGGGTTCGTGGCGTGCAGCGGCCGTCGGACGCTTGAAGACCTTGCGCAGCAGCTTGCGGATCATCGGGGAAGGAGTCGTGCTTGCATAAGCGCGCAATGATAACCGATCGAATCGTCCCCACGCTGCGCGACGGCGGTGCTCTGGCAGCGAGCGTGGGTGAGGAAGGCCGCGGCGGCGTTCGCGCCTGCCGGCGCTCCTACATCGCTTCCGGAGGCGTCGCGGCTCCTGCAGGCGCGAATGGCGCGCTGAAGACGCCGCGGCGCGGATCGGGCGCGCCCCGCGTTCGCGCCTGCCGGCGCTCCTACAGGAACCGGCACGGCTTTCGAGGGGCTGTAGGAGCGGCGGCAGCCGCGAATCCTCAGCGCAGCGAGATCACCGGCCAGCCGTTCGTCCGGGCGTGAGTGCGCAGGGTGTCGTCGGGATCGACCGCCACCGGGTCGGTCACGCGCTGCATCAGCGGCAGGTCGTTGTGCGAATCGCTGTAGAACCAGCTGTGCTCGAAGCTGCCCAGGTAAAGCCCGAGCGACTCCAGCCAGGCCTCGACGCGCTCGATCTTGCCTGCCTTGAAGGCTGGCATGCCGCGCGGCTTGCCGGTGAACGCGCCGTTCTCTTGCGCGGGGATGGTCGCGACCAGGTGCGGGATGCCGAGTTCGCGCACGATCGGCCCGGTGACGAAGGCGTTGGTGGCGGTCACCACTGCGACCAGGGCGCCGTTGTCGAGGTGCTCGCGCACCAGCGTGCGCGCCTTCGCGGTGATCATCGGGCGGATCGACTGCGCCATGAACTCGCTGTGCCAGGCGTCGAGCTGTTCGCGCGGGTGGCGGGCGAGGGGTGCGAGCTGGAAGTCGAGGAAGGCGAAGATGTCGAGCGTGCCGGCCTTGTAGTGCTCGTAGAACTCGATGTTCTTCGCTTCCTGCACTTCGCGGTCGAGCACGCCCTTGGCGATCAGGAATTGCGCCCAGGCGAAGTCGGAGTCACCAGCGAGCAGGGTGTTGTCGAGGTCGAAGAGGACGAGATTCACGTTGAAGCTCCGGGGGATTCGTGGGCGTTTCGGGATGGAGGTCGTGCGGCGACGGGTCAGATTTCGAGGCCCTGCTGGATCATCTCGCGCAGCAGTGGCAGGGTGATCGGGCGCTTGCGCTCGAGCGAGGCGCGGTCGAGCGCATCGAGCACCGCGAGCAGGCTGGCGAGTTCGCGGCGGCCGTGGCGCAACAGGAAATCGACCACCTCGTCGGCCAGGCACAGGCCGCGGCGCGCGGCCAGGGTGGTGAGGATCTCGGTGCGCGCCGCATCGTCGAGCGGCTGCACCTGGTAGATCAGGCTCTGACCGATGCGGGTGCGAAGGTCTTCGCGCAGCGCGAGGCCCAGTGGCGCCGCCGGGCCGGCGAGCAGCAGCGACTGGCCGTTGCCGCGTGCGCGGTTGAAGGCGTTGAAGAGCGCGATCTGTGCGGCGGGCGAGAGGTGGTCGACATCGTCGATCGCGAGCAGGGCGCCGGCAGTCTCGGGCAGGTCGTCATCGACCGTCTCTGCACCGAGCAGGTGAGCCGGGCGGCCGGCGCCGCGCGCGGCGTCGGCGACCGCGCGCAGCAGGTGGCTGCGGCCGCTGCCGGGTGCGCCCCACAGGTAGATGTGGCGCGCCGGCAGCTGTGCAGCGGTTGCCGGCGTGACGAGCAACGATACGGTGGCGAGCAGCTCGGCGTTGGCCCCGGCGACAAAGTTTTCGAGCGTCGGCGGGGCGTCGGGGCGGATGTCGAGGACGAGCTGCTTCATGGACGCTCGATTTCGCTCGCGATCGGCGGCTGCGCGCCCTGATAGACCGGGCTGGCGAGCCAGGCCGCGCGCACTTCGCGCAGCCCCACCAGCAGCGCGGCACTCATCGGCAGCGCGACCAGCACGCCGACGAAACCGAAGAGCTGGCCGAAGGCCATCAGCACGAAGATCACCGCCAGCGGATGCAGGCCGATGCGCTCGCCGACCAGGTAGGGCGTGAGCAGGAAACTCTCTACCGCCTGGCCGAGCACGTATACCACCGCCACGCCGATCAGCGGCGGCCAGCCCTGTGCCTGCAGCAGCGCGGCGATGATGGCCAGCACCAGACCGCCACCGAAGCCGACGTAGGGGATGAACACCAGCAGGCCGGTCAGGACGCCCACCGGCAGCCAGAAGTTGAGCCCGGCCAGCCACAGCCCGGCGCTATAGAACACCGCGAGCAGCATCATCACCGAGAGCTGTCCGCGCAGGAACTCGGACATCACCGAGTCGATGTCGCCGAGGACGCGCTTGGTGCCGTCGACCCAGGGGCGGGGCACGATGCGCTCGAGCTCGTCGAGGATGCGCGGCCATTCCTGCAGCAGGTAGAACATCACCAGCGGAATCAGTACCACGTTGGCGAGGAAGCCGAGCACCGCCATGCCACCGGTCGTGAGGTGCGAGAGCACGATCGGTACGAGCTCCTGGGCGCTGGTCCAGTTGTCGGCGATCAGCTGCTGGAACTGCTCGGCATTGAGCTTGAGGTCCACGCCGAAGCGGGCCTCGAGCAGCGGGGCGACGTTGAGGTTGAACATCTGCACCAGTTCGGGCAGGCGGCGCACCAGCAGCACGCCTTCGCGATACACCATCGGCACCAGGATCAACGCGAGCGCGACCAGCACCAGGCCGAGGGCGCAGATCACCAGCAGCACGGCCAGCGCCCGCGGCACGCGGCGCGCGGCCATCCAGTTGACGGCCGGGTCGCAGATGTAAGCGAACACCGCGCCGACCACGAAGGGCGTCAGGATGGGACCGAGCAGCCAGAGCAGCGCGACGAGCGCAGCACCTGTCGCCGTCCAGGCCAGGGTTTGCAGGCGATCGACGCGGGGCGGCTTCATTTCAAGTAAAATCCCGGGCTTGGCGCGGGCGAAAACCGCCCGCAGAACACGTAAATGTAGCCACTTGGCGTTGCGGCCTCAAGCGCGGTTCCTCCGGGCATGCGGCGAGGCGCGGCAGCCTGCGAGCTCGAAGGAACGATCTTGGCCGACCATCACCCCGAACCGCTGGATCCCCAGCCCTCCCTGTCCTACCGCGATGCGGGCGTGGATATCGAAGCCGGCGACGCGCTCGTCGAGCGCATCAAGCCTTTCGCCAAGCGCACCATGCGCCCCGAGGTGCTGGGTGGCATCGGCGGTTTCGGCGCGCTCTTCGAGTTGTCGAAGAAGTACAAGGAGCCGGTGCTGGTCTCCGGCACCGACGGCGTCGGCACCAAGCTCAAGCTCGCCTTCCAGCTCAACAAGCACGACACCGTGGGCCAGGACCTGGTCGCGATGAGCGTCAACGACATCCTGGTGCAGGGCGCCGAGCCGCTGTTCTTCCTCGACTACTTCGCCTGCGGCAAGCTCGACGTCGATACCGCTGCCGACGTGGTGCAGGGCATCGCCCGCGGCTGCGAACTCGCCGGCTGCGCGCTCATCGGTGGCGAGACCGCCGAGATGCCCGGCATGTACCCCGAGGGTGAATACGACCTCGCCGGCTTCGCGGTCGGCGTGGTCGAGAAGGCCGACATCATCGACGGCAGCCGCATCGTCCCGGGTGACGTGGTGCTGGGCCTGGCCTCGAGCGGCGCGCACTCCAACGGCTATTCGCTGATCCGCAAGATCGTCGAGCGCGCCGGCACCGACATGTCGGCGCCCTTCCACGGCCGTCCCTTCCGCGACGTGGTCATGGAACCCACCCGCATCTACGTCAAGCCCATGCTCGAGCTGATGCGCGAGATGCCGGGCGTGGTGAAGGGCATGGCGCACATCACCGGTGGCGGCATCACCGAGAACGTGCCGCGCATCCTGCGCGACGAGCTCACCGCCCGCATCGACGGCGACACCTGGGCGCTGCCGCAGATGTTCCGCTGGCTGCAGATGGCCGGCGGCGTGAGCCAGGACGAGATGCACCGCGTGTTCAACTGCGGCATCGGCATGGTGGTGATCGTTGCCGCCGCCGACGCCGATGCTGCGCAGGCCAGGCTCGCCGCTGCGGGCGAGACGGTGTATCGGATCGGCGTGATCGACTCGCGCCGTGAAGGCGAGGCGCAGACGATCGTCGACTGAGCACCGTCGCGGCGCGGACGGCACGGCACGTCCCGCCGCGCAGCGATGCCTGCGCCAATCGTCGCTTCGCCATGGGCTACCGCCTGGCTGCCGATGCGGTGCTGGTGCTGCATCTGGCCTTCATCCTGTTCGCGCTGTTCGGCGGCCTGCTCGCCTTGTGCTGGCGCCGGGCGCCGCTGCTGCATCTGCCGGCGGTGGCGTGGGCCGCGTTCATCGAAATCGACGGCGGCATCTGCCCGCTCACGCCGCTCGAAAACCACCTGCGCGCGCTTGCCGGTCAGTCGGGCTACGCGGGGGGCTTCGTCGAACACTATCTGCTCGCGTTGATCTATCCGGCAGGGCTCACGCGCGAGCTGCAGCTCGCGCTGGCGGCTGTCGTCCTCGTGGTGAATCTTGCGGTGTATCGGTTCGTCTGGCGTCGCCGGCGGCGCTGAGCGCGCGTGGCGGCGATCGCAGCTCCATTCGCTCCCCGGAAGGCGCACCGGTTCCTGTAGGAGCGCCGGAAGGCGCGAACATGGTGCTTGCCGAACATGAATAGCTGTATAAAATATCAGTCAAGCAAAGAGACTGACGATGACTCACGACCAGATACCCCTCTTCGCAGCCTCGACGGTGCTGCCCACGGTGCCGTTGCCCGCGCGACCAAAGCCGACCCGCAAGCCGGCACGTGCGGCTGCCACGCACGAAGCACCCGCCGAGGCGCTGTCGTTGCCTCTCGTCACCCTCCTCACCGAGCGCCCGCTCGCAAAGCGCGCTCCCACAGAGACTCACCTGCCGATGTCGACCGAGCAAGACACCACCCCCGCCCCCTACGAGGCCGACAACGAGCCCGTCGCGCTGCGCACCGACCGCCTGTGGCAGCTCGACGGCTGGACCGCGCGCGTGATCAAGAACGAGGACGACGATGGCTGGGCGGTCGAGATGCTGCAGGATGGGGAGTCCGAGCCGGCGCTGGTCGGCCCATGGACCATGGGGCGCGACAAGAAGAACCCCAAGCCGCTCGACCAGGCCGCGTTCAGCACCCTGGTCAAGACCGCCAGCGAGGTCCTGCAGCGCCACGTGCAACAGGCGCACGCGATGTTGCACAAGCGCCTGACGGTGTTCGCGCTCGACGCACAGTGGGAGGTGCGCCTCGACATCACCCCGGATGAATACGAGCCCTACGCCACCCTGAGCGCGTTCGACGAGGCCGGCGTCGAGATCGCGCAGGTGCGCGTGCCGCCCGATTTCCGCTTCGGCGTGGCGAGCGCCACCGCCTGGATCACCAGCGATTTCGCCCGCCCTGCGGCCGCGCGCGGATCCGCAAGCTGGGGCGAGTAAGCGTGCCGTGTTCCTACAGGCGCTGTAGGAGCGCCGGAAGGCGCGAATGGTGCGGCGAAGATGCGGCGGCGGGGGGGGGGCGGGCGGACCCCGCGCGGGGCGGAAACACTCCGGTGTGCGATCGATCGCTTGCGTTGGCGGTGTCGCTCAGGTCACCACGGTGGGTGCGTCCATGCCGCTGTGGCGGCGGATGCCGGCGATCTCGTCGGCGATGCGGATCAGCGCGCCGAGCGCCTGCTGCACCGGCTGGTCATGGCGGGCGGGGTCGGCTTCGTAGCGCTCGAGATACACGCGCAGGGTGGCGCCTTCGGTGCCGGTGCCGGACAGGCGGAAGACGATGCGGCTGCCGTCGGCGAACAGCAGGCGCACGCCCTGGCGGGTGCTCACCGAGCCGTCAACCGGGTCGGTGTAGGCGAAGTCGTCGGCAGCCTCGATGCTCAGCCCGGCACCGCAGTCGCGCCCGGCGAGCGTGGGCAGGCTTGCGCGCAGCCCGGCCATCAGTGCATCGGCGCGTTCGCTGGGGATGCCCTCCCAGTCGTGGCGCGAGTAGTAATGGCGCCCGAAGCGCGCCCAGTGCGCGCGCACCAGCTCCTCCACCGAGCGCCCGGTGGCGGCGAGCAGGTTGAGCCAGAACAGCACCGCCCACAGACCGTCCTTCTCGCGCACGTGGTTCGAGCCGGTACCGTAGCTCTCCTCGCCGCACAGCGTGGCCTGGCCGGCGTCGAGCAGGTTGCCGAAGAATTTCCAGCCGGTCGGCGTCTCATGGCAGGGGATGCCGAGCGCCGCGGCCACCCTGTCGGCGGCGCGCGAGGTGGGCATCGAGCGCGCGATGCCGACTAGCCCGGCGCGATAGCCGGGTACGCGGGTGGCGTGCTCGGCGAGCACCGCGAGGCTATCGGACGGGGTGAGCACGAAGTCGCGGCCGAGGATCATGTTGCGGTCGGCGTCGCCGTCGGAGGCTCCGCCGAAGTCGGGCGCACCGGGGCCGCTCATCGCTGCGATGAGTTCAGTGGCGTGCGCCGGGTTGGGGTCGGGGTGATGGCCGCCGAAATCTTCCAGCGGTTCGCCGTTGATCACCGTGCCGGCGGGCGCGCCGAGCTGGCCTTCGAGGATCGCGCGCGCGTACGGTCCGCTCACCGCGCTCATCGCGTCGAAGCACATGCGGTGGCCGGCGGCGAACCAGGCGCGCATGGCGTCGAAGTCGAAGAGCTGCTGCATCAGCTCGGCGTAGTCGGCGACCGGGTCGATCACCTCGACGCGCATCCCGCCCAGCGTGTGTGTGCCGAGCGTGTCGAAGTCGATGTTCTCGCTCGCGCTTTCGATGCGGTATTGCTCGATCTCCAGGCTGCGCGCGTAAATCGCCTCGGTGAGCTTTTCCGGGGCGGGGCCGCCGTTGGTGGCGTTGTACTTGATGCCGAAGTCGCCATCGGGCCCGCCCGGGTTGTGGCTGGCCGACAGGATGAGGCCGCCGAACGCGCCGCGGCGGCGGATCACCGCGCTCACCGCCGGCGTCGACAGCAGTCCGCCACGCCCGACCAGCACCCTGGCGAAGCCGTTGGCCGCCGCCATGCGCAGGATGGTTTGTACTGCCGCACGGTTGTGGAAGCGCCCGTCGCCGCCCAGCACCAGGGTCTGGCCCTCGCGCTCGGGCAGGGTGTCGAACACTGCCTGGACGAAATTCTCGAGGTAGTGCGCTTGCTGGAAGACAGTGACCTTCTTGCGCAGGCCGGAGGTGCCCGGGCGCTGGCCGGGGAAGGGACGGGTGGGGATGGTCTGGATGGTCATCGAGGTTTGGAGACGGAGTGCAGGAATGAAGTGGCCGCGCACGGGCGCGCGCTGTTGGGCAGCTTCGGCATTGAACGTCTTCGCGCCGAAGTTC
>JAKLLJ010000143.1 GCA_023150215.1 Thauera sp.
GGCGTGCATCTCGGCCATCAGGCGCTGCTCACGCTGCTCACCGGCAAAGCCCTCGAACTCGGCCTGCCGGCAGTGGTGCTCACCTTCGAGCCCCATCCGCGCGAGTATTTCAGCCCCGCCGACGCGCCTGCCCGCCTCGCCTCGCTGCGCGAGAAACTCCTGTTGCTCGACACTGCCGGCGTCGATCGCTGCCACATCTGCCGCTTCGATGCACGCTTCGCCGCCCAACCCGCGCAGGCCTTCATCGACGACATCCTGGTGCGCGGCCTCGGTGTACGCCATCTCTTCATCGGTGACGACTTCCGCTTCGGCGCCCGCCGCCAGGGCAACTTCGCGATGCTGCAGGAAGCCGGCGCACGCCAGGGCTTCGGCATCGAGTCCATGCCCACGCTCGCGGTCGCCGGCGAGCGGGTGTCCAGCTCGGCGGTGCGCGCCGCGCTCGCCGAGGGCGACCTCGCCCATGCCGCACGCCTGCTCGGCCGGCCCTACAGCATCGCCGGGCGCGTCGCCCATGGCGACAAGCTCGGCCGCCAGCTCGGCTTTCCGACCGCGAACATCCAGATGAAACACCGCCGCCCGGCGCTGTCGGGCGTGTATGTAGTGAGCGTCGAAGGGCTCGCACCCGGCACCGTCAGCGGCGTGGCCAACATCGGTCTGCGTCCGACCGCGACCACGAACGGACGCGCCCGGCTCGAGGTCCACCTCTTCGACTGGACGCAGGACTGCTACGGCGCCCACATCCGCGTCCATTTCCTGCACCGGCTGCGGCCGGAGCACAAGTTTCCCTCGCTCGACGCCTTGCGCGCGCAGATCGCGCTCGATGCGCAGACGGCACGCCAGTGGCTCGCCGCACATCCCGCACACGCCTGAAGGCGCGCCGAACCCCGACGATCTCAACGACATCCGCTCCCGCCATGGCCGACTACCGCAAGACGCTCAACCTGCCCGACACCCCTTTCCCGATGCGCGGCGACCTGCCCAAGCGCGAGCCGAACTGGATCGCCGACTGGCAGCAGCAGAAGCTCTACCAGCGCATCCGCAAGGTCAGCGCCGGGCGGCCCAAGTTCGTGCTCCACGACGGTCCGCCCTACGCCAACGGCAGCCTGCACATCGGCCACGCGCTGAACAAGATCCTCAAGGACATCATCGTGCGCTCGAAGACGCTCGCCGGCTTCGATGCGCCCTATGTGCCGGGCTGGGACTGCCACGGCCTGCCGATCGAGCACAAGGTCGAGGTCACCCACGGCAAGAACCTGCCCGCGGACAAGGTGCGCGAGCTGTGCCGTGCCTATGCCGCCGAGCAGATCGAGATCCAGAAGGCCGACTTCATCCGCCTCGGCGTGCTCGGCGACTGGGACAACCCCTACCGCACGATGGACTTCGCCAACGAGGCCAACGAGATCCGCGCGCTCGCAGAGATGACGAAGAACGGCTACGTGTTCAAGGGCCTGAAGCCGGTGAACTGGTGCTTTGACTGCGGCTCGGCGCTGGCCGAGGCCGAGGTCGAGTACGCCGACAAGCCCTCGCCGACGATCGACGTCGCCTTTCCGGTCTCTTCCGAGCACGCCGACAGGCTCGCCGCCGCGTTCGGCCTGACGAAGCTCGACAAGCCCGCCGCCGCGGTGATCTGGACCACGACACCGTGGACCATCCCCGCCAACCAGGCGCTCAACGCCCACCCCGAGTTCGACTACGCACTGGTCGAGGTGACGCTGAAGGACGGCGGCGATCGCCTGCTCGTGCTGGCCAAGGACCTGGTCGAATCCGCCCTGCAGCGCTTCCAGCTCGAGGGCAGCATCGTCGCCACCGCCAAGGGCGCGGCGCTCGAGCACATCGAGTTCCGCCATCCCTTCTTCGATCGCGTGTCGCCGGTGTATCTGGCCGACTACGTGGGCATCGACGCCGGCACCGGCATCGTGCATTCGTCTCCCGCGCATGGCGTGGACGACTTCAACTCGTGGCGCGCCTACGGCCGCAGCAATGAGGAGATCCTGTCCTACGTGATGGGCGGCGGCGAGTATGTGCCCGACCTGCCCTTCTTCGGCGGCATGAACATCTGGCAGGCCAACCCGGCCATCGTCGCCAAGCTCGCCGAGGTCGGCGCGCTGCTCTCGCACGGCAAGATCACCCACAGCTACATGCACTGCTGGCGGCACAAGACCCCGCTGGTGTATCGCGCCACCGCGCAGTGGTTCGTCGGCATGGACCGCGACGCCGCCGACGGCTCCACGCTGCGCGAGCGCGCCCTGCGCGCGGTCGAGGCCACCAAGTTCTACCCCGCCTGGGGCCAGGCGCGCCTGCACGCGATGATCGCCAACCGCCCCGACTGGTGCATCTCGCGCCAGCGCAACTGGGGCGTGCCGATCCCCTTCTTCCTGCACAAGGAGACCGGCGAGCTGCATCCGCGCACGGTCGAGCTGATGGAGGAAGTCGCGCTGCGCGTGGAAAAGGAAGGCATCGAGGCCTGGTTCAAGCTCGACGCTTCCGATCTGCTCGGCGCCGAGGCCGCGCACTACGAGAAGATCAGCGACACGCTCGACGTCTGGTTCGACTCCGGCACCACGCACAAGCACGTGCTGCGCGGCTCGCACAACGACGGCCACCCCGAAGGCCCGCGCGCCGACATGTACCTGGAGGGCTCGGATCAGCACCGCGGCTGGTTCCATTCGTCGCTCTTGACCGGCTGCGCGATCGACGGCCACGCGCCCTACCGCAGCCTGCTCACCCACGGCTTCGCGGTGGACGGCACCGGGCGCAAGATGAGCAAGTCGCTCGGCAACGTGGTCGTGCCGCAGGAAGTCACCGGCAAGCTCGGCGCAGAGATCCTGCGCCTGTGGGTAGCCTCGACCGATTACTCGGGCGAGTTGTCGATCTCCAAGGAAATCCTCGACCGCGTGGTCGAGGTCTACCGCCGCGTGCGCAACACGCTGCGCTTCCTGCTCGCCAACACCGCCGACTTCGACATCGCGAAGGACGCCGTGCCGCTCGAGCAGTGGCTGGATCTCGACCGCTATGCGCTCGCCTTCACCCGCAAGCTGGCGCAGCAGGCCGAGGCCGACTATGCGAAGATGGAATTCCACCGCATCGTGCAGGCGCTGCAGGTGTTCTGCGCCGAGGACCTCGGTGCCTTCTACCTCGACATCCTCAAGGACCGCCTGTACACCACCGCTGCCGGCAGCCTGCCGCGCCGCGCCGCGCAGACCGCGCTGTGGCACATCACGCAGACGCTGTTGAAGCTGATGGCACCGATCCTGTCCTTCACCGCCGAGGAGGCGTGGGCAGTGATCAACTCGGGCAAGGACGAGGGTACGCAAGATAGCGTGATGCTGCACACTTTCCACGCCCTACCCGCACAGGAAGGCGAAGCCGGGCTGTGCGCGCGCTGGGAGACGATTCGCGCGGTGCGCGCCGAAGGCCTCAAGGTCATCGAAGCGCTGCGCACCGAAGGCAAGGTCGGCGCCTCGCTGCAGGCCGAACTGAAGCTGGCACTGAGCGCCGACAAGTTTGCGGCATTGGCGAGCCTGGGCGAAGACCTGCGCTTCGTCACCATGACCTCGGCGACCACGTTGTCCGAGGTCACCAGCGCGGAAGACGAGCGCATCGTCGCCACCCCGAGCGCGGCGCAGAAGTGCGAGCGCTGCTGGCACTACGTCGACGCGGTCGGCAGCCATGCCGAGCACCCGACGCTGTGCGGGCGCTGCGTGAGCAACCTGTTTGGCGACGGTGAAACCCGCGCCCATGCCTGACGCGACCACAACGATGACGATGTCCCACCTGACGCCACAGCGCACGCCACGTGCGCGCAGCGCGCTGGCACTGATGCTGCCCTGGCTGACCCTGGCCGTGGTGGTTGGCGTGCTCGACCAGGTCACCAAGCAGATGGTGATGGCCAGGCTGCATTATGGCCAGATGATCCCGATCACCAGCTTCTTCGATCTGGTGCTGGTGTTCAACACCGGCGCGGCGTTCAGCTTTCTCGCCGAGCACGGCGGCTGGCAGCGCTGGTTCTTCACCGTGCTGGCAGTTGCGATCAGCGCCTGGCTGCTCACGCTGATGCATCACCACCGCCACGAGAAGCTGCTGCCGGCGGCCTTCGCGCTGATCATCGGCGGTGCGCTCGGCAATGTGTACGACCGCATCGTGCATGGCGCCGTCGTCGATTTCCTGCATTTTCACTACGCCGGCTGGAGCTGGCCGGCGTTCAACCTGGCCGACTCGGCCATCACCGTCGGCGTCGTGATGATGCTGTGGGGCCAGCTGTTTCAACACGGCGCCCCCAGCGCGCACGACCAGACCCGACCGGGAGCACACTCTTGAGCCAGACCATCCAGGCCACCAGCCTCGTCACCCTGCACTACCGGATCTCGCTACCCAATGGCCAGCCACTGATCAGCACCTTCAACGCCACCCCCGCCACGCTGCAGCTGGGCGCAGGCGAGATGCTGCCGGCGATGGAGAAGCTGCTGATCGGGCTCGTTCCCGGCACGCATCACATCTTCGAGCTGGAGCCGGAGAACGCCTTCGGCCCCTACCGTGAGGAACTCGTCGAGCGCGTCAAGCGCGAACACATGCCGGACGAAGAGATCGAGGCCATGAGCATCATGGAGTTCACCGCGCCCGACGGCTCACGCTACTCCGGCCTGGTGCGCGAGATCGACACGCAGTCGGCGCTCATCGACTTCAACCATCCGCTCGCCGGCAAGCACATCAACTTCGAGGTTCAGGTGATCGGCGTCCTGTAAACCATCGATTGCGAGACAAGCCCATGAGCGAAAACGAAATCCTGCTGGCCAACCCGCGCGGCTTCTGCGCCGGTGTCGAGCGCGCGATCGAGATCGTCGAACGCGCACTGCAGCGCTTCGGCGCACCGATCTACGTGCGCCATGAGGTGGTGCACAACAAGTTCGTCGTCGACGACCTGCGCCACAAGGGCGCGATCTTCGTGGACGAGCTGGACGAGGTGCCCGCGGGCAACACGGTGATCTTTTCTGCCCACGGCGTTTCGCTCGCGGTGCGCGAGGAAGCCGAGCGCCGCGGCCTGCGCGTGTTCGACGCGACCTGCCCGCTGGTCACCAAGGTGCATGTCGAGGTGTCGCGCATGCGCGAGCAAGGCCGCGAGATCGTGATGATCGGCCACAAGGGCCATCCCGAGGTCGAAGGCACGATGGGCCAGGCCGCAAGCGGAATCCATCTCGTCGAGACACCGGCCGATGTCGCCACGCTGCAGGTGGCCGATCCGGATAAGCTCGCCTACGTGACCCAGACCACGCTGTCGGTCGACGACGCGGCGGCGATCGTCGAAGCGCTGCGAACGCGCTTTCCGGACATCGTCGGCCCCAAGAAGGATGACATCTGCTACGCCACGCAAAACCGCCAGGACGCGGTGAAGCTCATGATCCCGCATGCCGATGTGGTGTTCGTGGTCGGCTCGAAGAACAGCTCCAACTCGAACCGTCTGCGTGAAGTGGCCGAGTTGCGCGGCGTGCCGGCCTATCTGGTCGACAACGCTGCGGGCATCGACCCCGCCTGGCTCGAGGGCAAGCGCCGCGTCGGCGTCACCGCCGGGGCGTCAGCGCCGGAAGTGCTGGTTGAAGAGGTGATCGCGCGCCTGAAGGAACTCAGCGGCGGCACGGTGCGCAACCTGGATGGCGTGCCGGAACGGGTGACTTTCCCGCTGCCGAAGGAACTGCAGGACGTGCGCTGAGGCGTATGTGCGCGCTGGATGAACGATTCGCGGCTGCCGCCGCTCCTACATGCCCCCAGTCGCGTCGGGACGGTTCCCGTAGGAGCGCCGGAAGGCGCGAACACAGCGCGCGGGCTGGCACCCACGTCGGTTGCCTGAGCGCCGGATTCGCGGCTGCCGCCGCTCCTACATGCGCCCAGTCACGTCGGGACGGTTTCTGTAGGAGCGCCGGAAAGCGCGAGCACAGCGTTTGGCTTTACCCGCCGATGTGCGCCTCCATGATCCGCCGATAGAACTCGTGGAAGTGCTGCATGCCGTCCTCGAACGGCGACTGGTAGGGGCCCACCTCGTTGCGCCCTTCCTTAAACAGCGCCAGCCGGCCGCGGTCCATGCGCTCACCGATATCGTCATCCTCGATCGCGGTTTCCATGTAGGCCGCCTGCTCCGCCTCGACGAACTCACGCTCGAACTCGACGATGTCCTCGGGGTAGTAGAACTCGACGACGTTGGTCGTCTTGTTGACATCGGTCGGGATCAAGGTGCTCACCACCAGCACGTGGGGGTACCACTCGACCATGATGTTCGGGTAGTAGGTGAGCCAGATCGCGCCGTGTTCGGGCCTCTTCTCGCCGTAGTAGTCGGTGACCGCCTTGTGCCATCGGGCGTAGGTCGCGGAACCCGGCTTGGCGAGCGAGGTGATACCCACCTGCTGAACCGAATACCAGTCGCCGAACTGCCAGGAAAGGTCGTCGCAGGTCACGAAGTTGCCCAGTCCTGGATGAAAGGGCACGACGTGGTAGTCCTCGAGATAGACCTCGATGAAGGTCTTCCAGTTGTAATTGCACTGGTGGATCTCGACCTTGTCGAGCTTGTAGCCCGAAAAATCGAGTTCGCGCGCAAGCTTCATGCCGGCGAGGTCGGCATGTGCAGAACGCGGGCCCTTGAACAGCAAGCCGTTCCAGCGCTCGAGCGCATCACGCTTGAGGCCGAGACAGGGCTTCTCGGCGAAATGCGGCGCACCGACCAGCTCCCCCTGGCGGTCATAGGTCCAGCGGTGCACCGGGCACACGACGTGCTCGGTCGTGCCCCTGCCCTGCAACATGATGGCCTGGCGATGGCGACAGACGTTGGACATCTGGTGCACGCCCACCTCGGTGCGGAACAGCAACTTCGAATGATCGAGCCACTCGAGCGAGCGATAGTTGCCGACCTCGGGCACCATCAGCTCGTGGCCGACGTACCCCGGACCGGCATCGAAGAGGAGCTTCTTCTCCAGTTCGAAAACCTTCTCGTCGAAGTACCACGACACAGGCAGTTGGGTTGCGGCCTGGGCCAGGCGAGCCCTGGAAGCGATGTCGGACATCCCCGAACCTCCTCTTGCGGACAAGAAATCCGGAAAAATAAACGAGTTAGTGTAAGGCAGACCCTGTTTGACCGCCATACCTGCATTCGGTTATTTTCCCGCTTTTGCCGCGCCAGATATTCATCCATGCCAAAGTCGGCACCTCCCCCCAAGTCTTTCGAAGCAGCGGTCGCAGAACTCGAAGCGATCGTCCAGGAAATGGAGTCGGGCAAGCTGCCGCTCGAGGAGTCGCTGATGCGCTACCAACGCGGTGTCGAGTTGCTGCGCCATTGCCAAGCCACGCTCGGCAACGCTGAACAGCGCGTGCGCATGCTCGAAGGAGACCGATTGGTGGATCTCGCTCCGGACGCAGAGCGCAGCGACAACGAGGCAGGCGCATGAACGACACCCACACCCACGCCGATTCTTCCCAAGGCCTTCCGTCCTTTTCCGACTGGATGGCGCAAGTTCAACAACGCACCGAAAGCGCGCTCGCCGGCGTGCTGCCCGACCCCGCGATCGCCCCCGCGCGCCTGCACGAGGCGATGCGCTATGCAGTGCTCGGCGGCGGCAAGCGGGTGCGGCCGCTGCTCGCGCATGCCGCGGGAGAACTCGCCGGCGCGTCCGCGGCGGATCTCGATCGCATCGCCTGCGCCGTCGAACTGATCCACGCCTACTCGCTGGTGCATGACGACATGCCGTGCATGGACGACGACGTGCTGCGCCGCGGCAAGCCGACCGTCCATGTCGAGTTCGACGAGGCGAGTGCGCTGCTCGCCGGCGATGCGCTGCAGACACTTGCCTTCCAAGTGCTTGCCGAACGCCCGCTCGGCGCCGACCCCGCAAGCCAGCTCGCCATGCTCACGCAGCTCGCGATCGCCTCCGGCTCGCGCGGCATGGCCGGAGGCCAGGCGATCGACCTCGCCGCAGTCGGGCGCAAGCTCGGTCGCGAAGAGCTCGAATTCATGCATGTGCACAAGACCGGCGCACTGATCCGTGCCGCAGTGCTGCTCGGCGCGCGCGCCGGTGGCGCGCTCGGGGAGGGCGAACTCG
>JAKLLJ010000144.1 GCA_023150215.1 Thauera sp.
TGCGGGTGACGACCTCGACCAGCACGCGCTCGCCGGCGGCATCGATCTCGACCACCCCGCCCACCTCGCGCAGCGCCTGCGGCGCCTGGCCGTCGACCGTCAGCGACACGCGCTCGAGCGCCTCGCTCCACAGCCGGATCGGCCCCTCGCCCGCATCGCGGTTGCGCACGCACTGCATGCGGTTGGTGACCAGCGTGGCGTCGGGATCGAGGCGAAAATGCAGGTCGACGGTCTCGACCGTCCATGGCAGCGGCCGGTAATCGGCACGCTGGATCGTTGGGGTGTGTTCGGTTTTCATCATGTTCTCCATCGGCGCTCTGGCGGCGCGGCAAGCGCGCGAGTGTACGCCGAGCGGCGCGCGGCGCACAGGGTGAAGGTCGTGGTGAGCCTGGTGATCGGGGTCGGACTTCAGTCGGGCTTGCGGTCGCAGACGAGTACATCGGCGGTCGAGCGCGCCAGGATGTGCTTGGTGACGCTGCCGAGGAGCAGCTCGCCAAACAGGCCGTGTCCGCGCTTGCCGATCACGATCAGGTCGCAGTCCTGCTCCTGCTCCTGCTCGAGCACCTGGGTCGTCGCCTCGCCGTGGACCACGATCCGGCGCACACGGTTCTCGTCCACGCCGGTGCGCGTGACCAGCTCGTTCATTTGCGCCACCGCCTCGCGTCGCGCGCTGACGCGCAGCGAGGACAGCGCGTGCTCCTCCACGCCGGCGTAGCGCAGCTTGCCCTCGAACGGCACCTCGAACGCATGCAGCAGCACGAGCTCGGCCTGCGGCGCGACCTGCCGTGCCAGCGCCAGGGCATCGAGCGAACGCGGTGAAAAGTCCACCGGCACCAGCACGCGACGATAAGGCTCGTGCGCAATCTGCTTGACCACCAGCAGCGGGCGCGCGGTCTTGCGCAGCACGCGCTCGGTGGTGGAGCCGACCAGCAGCTCGCGCATGAAACCGGCACCACGCGCCCCCATCACCAGCAGGTCGGCGTCGAGCGCGTCGGCGTGCTCGACGATCTCGCCGAGCACGCCGCCGACGCTCAGGTGAACGTCCGCGCTCACACGGTGGCGCGATTGCATGTCGGACGCGAGTGCCTCGAGGTCGGCGCGTACCCCATCGAGCAGCTTCTGCTGCATGCCGCTCGTGTCGGCGTCGAGCAGGTGGCGCAGCGCGTCGAGCGCGCCAGCATTGACCACATGCTGCAGCGACAGGCGTGCGTGCAGCTCGGCGGCGAGCAGCGCGGCGCGCGCCACCGCATGGCGTGCGAGCGCGGACAGGTCGGTCGGTGCAACAAGGGTGCGGATGGCGTTCATCGTTCGGTCTCCTGGGGTCGGGTCGGTGCAGTGGGCGCCGAGCCGGCGGCGGCGTGCGGCGTTGCGGCGGCGGCGCCCGCAACTGCATCCGGGGCCGGGGCCGCAGACAGGTCGGTGCCCACCCCGCGATGCGCCCCTTGAAGCCGGCCTCGCCGAGCGCGTGCAGGAAGGCGCGGTTGGAGGCCCACTGCGGAAAGGTAGTCACCGCCCAGCGCGCCTCGGCGAGCGGCAGCGCCTCGACACCGACTTGGCCGAGGCTGATGCCCATTGCCACGAATGTGGTGGAGGTCGAGCTTGAGGCCGACCACGATGTAGGCGATCAGCACCGGTTGTCGCAGGCGCACCGCCAAGGCTCCGGCGAGCGCGGAAATGAACAGCAGCAGTGCAAATTCGGCGTAGGGCCCGTGGGCCGGCAGCTCGGCCATCGCGCGATCCTCGTTGCCCCGCGCAGGGGCGACCGGTGCAAGGCAGATGCCTTGGAGCGAATATTACCCGAGAGCCTGCGGCACGCCGCCGCTGAACGTCGACGACGCGCGGATGATCAGCCCTTGGGCGCCACCGGCAGCAACACGATGCAGGTGCCGGCAAGACGATCGTGCAGGAACTGGCGGTCGCGATCGACCAGTGCCCACGCCAGGCCGACACCGCCGAGCAGCACCGATGGCCAGGCCAGCGCATAGCGCAAGCCGCAGCGCCCCACCGAAGCGAGACGGCCGTCGGCCCCAGCCACGATCTTCAGCCGCCAGGTCTGCATCGCCAGCGTCTGCCCGCCGCGACGCCAGTACCACACGAAGTAGACGCCGAGTACGGCGAACACGTGAAGCCACAGCAACCAGCCGGGCGGCACGAAATCGGCGACCTGACCGAGGATCAGGTAGGGGACCAGGAAGGTGAGCGCGAGCACGCCGAGCAGCAGCATCGACTCGTACAGCATCGACGCCAGGCGCCGGCGCAGGCCAGCCAGTTCCGCAATGGGTCGCCCGCCAGCGCTGGCGCATGCCGGAGACGACCCGGTGTGCTTGTCGACGGCGGCGCGCCCGATGGCGAGCTTCGCGGCCCTGCTCTTGCTGCGCGTCATGAAATGTTCCGCAAGTGGCCGCGGGTGAGCGGCACGGGATTCGATCGGGAGGGAGCACGCAAGACACAGCGCGCAAAACGCGGCACTCGAAGCGCGGCGCCGGCGTGGGCGAACCTGCAGCCTTGACCAAACCGCGAGCGGCCGGTAACGTTCTGCGTTTATTCAAACCCCAAGAAGAGCGAGTTCGCGATGGTGCTGTCCGGAGCCGAAATTGTAATCAGGTGCCTGCAGGAAGAAAAGGTCGAGTATGTCTTCGGTTATCCCGGCGGCGCGGTCCTCTTCCTCTATGACGCGCTCTTCCAGCAGGACAAGGTTCGCCACGTGCTGGTACGCCACGAACAAGCCGCGGTGCACGCCGCCGACGGCTTCGCGCGCAGCACCGAGAAGGTCGGCGTCGCCATGGTGACCTCCGGCCCGGGCGCCACCAACGCCGTCACCGGCATCGCCACCGCCTACTGCGACTCGATCCCGATGGTGATCATCTCGGGTCAGGTGCCGGTCGCGGCGATCGGCCAGGACGCCTTCCAGGAAGTCGATACGGTCGGCATCACCCGCCCGTGCGTCAAGCACAACTTCCTTGTCAAGGATCCGCGCGACATCGCGGTGACGATGAAGAAGGCCTTCCATCTCGCCCGCACCGGCCGCCCCGGCCCGGTGCTGGTCGACATCCCGAAGGACGTGTCGATGCAGCGCTGCGAGTTCGAGTATCCGAAAGAGATCTCGATGCGCTCGTACAACCCGGTGGTCAAGGGGCACTCCGGCCAGATCAAGAAGGCGGTGCAGCTGCTGCTCGAAGCCCGCCGCCCGATGATCTACACCGGCGGCGGCGTGGTGCTGTCGAACGCGGCCGAGCAGCTCACCAAGCTCACCCGCCTGCTCGGCTATCCGATCACCAACACCCTGATGGGCCTGGGCGGTTACCCCTTCAGCGACCGTCAGTACCTCGGCATGCCCGGCATGCACGGCACCTTCGAAGCCAACATGGCGATGCATTACAGCGACGTGCTGCTCGCCGTCGGCGCCCGCTTCGACGACCGCGTGATCGGCAACCCGGCACACTTTGCCGAAGAGCCGCGCAAGATCATCCATGTGGACATCGACCCGTCGTCGATCTCCAAGCGCGTGCGCGTCGATGTGCCGATCGTCGGCGACGTCAAGGAAGTGCTCGACGAGATGATCCGCCAGATCGAGTCCGGCGAAGCGCGCCCCAACCCGGAAGCGCTCGCCGCGTGGTGGAAGCAGGTCGAGGAATGGCGCGGCCGCCGCTGCATGGTGTACAAGAACTCGGACGAGATCATCAAGCCGCAGTTCGTCGTGCAGAAGCTGTGGGAAGTGACCGGCGGCGACGCCATCATCACCTCCGACGTGGGCCAGCACCAGATGTGGGCGGCGCAGTACTACGGCTTCGACAAGCCGCGGCGCTGGCTCAACTCGGGCGGCCTGGGCACGATGGGCGTGGGCATGCCCTACGCGATGGGCGCCAAGCTCGCCAACCCCGACATGCAGGTCGCCTGCGTGACCGGCGAGGCCTCGATCCAGATGAACATCCAGGAGCTGTCGACCTGCAAGCAGTTCCGCCTGCCGATCAAGATCTGCAACCTCAACAACCGCTACCTGGGCATGGTGCGCCAGTGGCAGGAGCTGTTCCACGGCGGCCGCTACTCCGAGTCCTACATGGATTCGCTGCCCGACTTCGCCAAGCTGGCCGAGTCCTACGGCCACGTCGGCATCCGTGTCGACAAGCCTGGCGACGTCGAGGGTGCGCTGCGCGAGGCCTTCACCACCCACAGGAACGAACTCGTGTTCCTCGACTTCCAGGTCGACCAGACCGAGAACGTCTATCCGATGGTGCAGGGCGGCAAGGGTCTCACCGAGATGATCCTGTCTGCCGAAGACCTCTGATCGCCACCCACCGATTGCGGAACACAACACCATGCGTCACGTCATTTCCCTCCTGATCGAAAACGAATCCGGCGCGCTGTCGCGCGTGTCCGGCCTGTTCTCGGCCCGCGGCTACAACATCGAATCGCTCACCGTGGCCCCGACCGAAGACCTCTCGATGTCGCGGATGACCATCGTCACCACCGGCTCGGACGACATCGTCGAGCAGATCACCAAGCAGTTGAACAAGCTGGTCGAGGTGGTCAAGGTCGTCGACATCTCCGAGGCCGCCCACATCGAGCGCGAGCTGATGCTGGTCAAGGTGCGCGCCACCGGCAAGGATCGCGAGGAGGTCAAGCGCACCGCCGACATCTTCCGCGCGCGCATCATCGACGTCACCGATACCGCCTATGTGGTCGAGCTCACCGGCAACCAGGGCAAGCTCGACGCCTTCATCGGCGCCATCGACCCGGCACTGATCCTCGAGACCGTGCGCTCGGGCGTCTGCGGCATCGGCCGCGGCGACCGCGTGCTGAAGGTCTGAGCCCTCTCCCAGGGCTGAACCACCTCTCCCCGCCCCACACCCCGAACCAAAGGAAGAACATGAAGGTTTACTACGACAAGGACGCCGACCTCTCGCTGATCAAGGGCCAGCAGGTCACCATCGTCGGCTACGGCTCGCAGGGCCACGCCCATGCCCAGAACCTGCGCGACTCCGGCGTGAATGTCACCGTCGGCCTGCGCAAGGACGGCAGCTCGTGGGCCAAGGCCGAGGCTGCCGGCCTCGCCGTCAAGGAAATCGGCGAAGCCGTCAAGGTCGCCGACCTCGTCATGATCCTGCTGCCGGACGAAACCGCACCGCAGGTCTATCGCGACGACATCGAGCCGAACATCAAGAAGGGCGCGGTGCTCGCCTTCGCCCACGGCTTCAACGTGCACTACAACCAGATCGTGCCGCGCGCCGACCTCGACGTGATCATGGTCGCCCCGAAGGGCCCCGGCCACACCGTGCGCTCCGAGTACCTGCGCGGGGGCGGCGTGCCGACCCTGATCGCGATCTACCAGGACCGCTCGGGCAAGGCCAAGGACATCGCCCTGTCGTACTCGGCAGCCAACGGCGGCACCAAGGGCGGCGTGATCGAGACCAACTTCCGCGAAGAAACCGAGACCGATCTCTTCGGCGAGCAGGCCGTGCTGTGCGGCGGCGCCGTCGAGCTGGTGAAGATGGGCTTCGAGACCCTGGTCGAAGCGGGCTACGCGCCCGAAATGGCCTACTTCGAGTGCCTGCACGAGCTCAAGCTGATCGTCGACCTGATGTACGAGGGCGGCATCGCCAACATGAACTACTCCATCTCCAACAACGCGGAGTATGGCGAGTACGTGACCGGCCCCGAAGTCATCAACGAGCAGTCGCGCGCCGCCATGCGCAACGCGTTGAAGCGCATCCAGACCGGCGAGTACGCCAAGATGTTCATCCTCGAGGGCAAGACCAACTACCCGAGCATGACCGCCTACCGCCGCCTCAACGCCGACCACCCGATCGAGAAGGTCGGTGGCCAGCTGCGCGACATGATGCCGTGGATCAAGGCCAAGGCCCTGGTCGACAAGTCGAAGAACTGATCGCTCCGCGCCCAGTCAAAAGAGCCGGCACCGCATTTGCGGCGCCGGCTTTTTTTCTGCCCAGGCACGACCGCGAAGGCGGACGGCGCGCGGCGCACGCGCCCATTACATCCCGGCCCGGCGTGCGCGTGCGCTAAAATGACCCACCTGGAACCCCCGGAGGCGACAGCCAACGTGCCCCACACTGACCCCGCCCTGCCGCCGCCCGACAAACACCGTCGCGGCATCTACATCTTGCCCAACCTATTCACCACCGCCGCCCTGTTCGCCGGCTTCTACGCGATCGTGCAGGCGATGAACGACCGCTTCGAGTACGCCGCGGTGGCGATCTTCGTCGCCATGGTGCTCGACGGCCTCGATGGCCGCATCGCGCGCATGACGAACACCCAGAGCGAGTTCGGTGCCGAATACGACTCGCTGTCGGACATGGTCTCCTTCGGTGCCGCCCCGGCGCTGGTCATGTACGAATGGGCGCTGCAGGACCTCGGCAAGCTCGGCTGGGTCGCCGCCTTCATCTACTGCGCGGGCGCCGCGCTGCGTCTGGCGCGCTTCAATACCAACATCGACGTGGTCGACAAGCGCTATTTCCAGGGCCTGCCCAGCCCGGCCGCAGCCGCGCTGGTCGCCGGCATGGTGTGGGTCGGCATCGACAACGGCTTTGCCGGCGACGAATTGCGCTGGCATGCTGCCGTGCTGACCATCTTCGCCGGCGTGTCGATGGTCAGCAACGTGCTGTTCTGGAGCGGCAAGAGCATCAACCTCCGCAAGAGCGTGCCCTTCATCGTGCTGATCGCGCTGGTGCTCGCCTTCGCGCTCATCTCCAGCTACCCGCCCGGCATCCTCTTCGGCCTCTTCCTCGCCTACGCCGGCTCGGGCTACGTGGTCGCCGCGCTGCGCTGGCGCCGGCGCCGCACCCATCGCGCCGAACCCGCCGCACCCCAGGCGGCCGCGTACACCGCACAAGCCGGCGACGCCGCCGCCGCGCCCGTCGAGGGCGCTTCATCCGACCCCGGGAGCAAGCCATGAAAGACAAGCTGATCATCTTCGACACCACCGTGCGCGACGGCGAGCAGAGCCCCGGCGCGTCGATGACGCGCGACGAGAAGCTGCGCATCGCCCGCCAGCTCGAACGCATGCGGGTCGACGTCATCGAGGCCGGCTTCGCCGCCGCCTCCAATGGCGACTTCGAGGCGGTGCGCTCGATCGCCGAGGCGATCAAGGAATCCACCGTCTGTTCGCTGGCACGCGCCAACGAGCACGACATCCGCCGCGCCGGCGAGGCGATCCGCCCGGCGGCGCGCGGTCGCATCCACACCTTCATCGCCACCAGCCCGATCCACATGGAGAAGAAGCTGCGCATGACGCCCGACCAAGTCGTCGAGCAGGCGGTCAAGGCGATCGGCTGGGCGCGCGAATACACCGACGACGTCGAGTTTTCCGCAGAGGATGCCGGCCGCTCCGAGATCGACTTCCTGGTGCGCATCTTCGAGGCCGTGATCGACGCCGGCGCGAAGACCATCAACGTGCCCGACACGGTCGGCTACAACGTCCCCGAGCAGTTCGCCGCCACCGTGCGCACGCTGATCGAGCGCGTGCCCAACTCGGACAAGGTGGTGTGGTCGGTGCATTGCCACAACGACCTCGGGCTGGCCGTGGCCAACTCGCTCGCCGCGGTGCGCACGGGCGCGCGCCAGGTCGAGTGCACCATCAATGGCCTGGGCGAGCGCGCGGGCAACGCATCGCTCGAAGAGATCGTCATGGCGGTGCGCACCCGCGCCGACATCTTCCCGGTCGAGACCGGCGTCGACACCACGCAGATCGTCCCGGCCTCGAAGCTGGTTTCGCAGGTCACCGGCTACCCGGTGCAACCCAACAAGGCCATCGTCGGCGCCAACGCCTTCGCGCACGAGTCCGGCATCCACCAGGACGGCGTGCTCAAGCACCGCGAGACCTACGAGATCATGCGCGCCGAGGACGTCGGCTGGGGCGCCAACAAGCTCGTGCTCGGCAAGCTCTCCGGTCGCAACGCCTTCCGCGCCCGCCTGCAGGAGCTCGGCATCGAGATCGAGAGCGAGGAGCACCTGAACCAGGCCTTCGCGCGCTTCAAGGAGCTCGCCGACCGCAAGTCGGAGATCTTCGACGAGGATCTCACCGCGCTGATGCGCGACGAGGCGGTG
>JAKLLJ010000145.1 GCA_023150215.1 Thauera sp.
GCCTTCCTGGATGCGCACCACGCCGCGCGGGAAGTTGTCCGACACGTGCGCGCCGGCCAGCAACTGGCCGCGGTCGTTGAAGACGCGCACCAGGTCGCCGTGGGCGATGCCGCGCGCGGCGGCGTCCTCGGGGCCGATGAACACCGGCTCGCGGCCGGCGATGGCGTAGGTCTCGCGCAGCGGCTCGGATTCGCACAGCTGCGAGTGCAGGCGCTTGTCCGGGTGCACCGACTGCAGCCACAGCGGGAAGCGGTCGGAGCCGGGGCCGCCGTGCGAGCGCTCGGTCTTCTCCATCCACACCGGGTGGCCCTTGCAGTCGGCGTAGCCGTAGCGCTCGATCTTGCGGCTGAAGATCTCGATGAAGCCCGACGGCGTGCCGAGCGCGTTGACCTCGGCGTCGTCGCGGAAGTCGGCGTGGCGCACCCAGGGCTTGCCCTCGGGGAACAGCACGTAGCCCTTCTGCCAGAACTCGGCGAACGGCGGCATGGCGATGTCCTTGAGGCCGTTCTCCTTGCGGCAGTCCTCGTAGATCTTCTCCACCCACTGCATCTCGTCCATGCCGCGGGTGTACTCGGCGTCGCGGTTGAAGCGCCGGGTGAGGCCGCGGAAGATCTCGAAGTCGGGGCGCGAATGGAACAGCGGGTCGATCAGCTTTTGCATCGCGATGATGCCGCGGTTGCTGTACGAGCCGTAGCCGTCGAGGTCATTGCGCTCGAAGGGCGTGCACGCCGGCAGCACGATGTCGGCGAAGCGGCAGGTGGCGGTCCAGTTGTAGTCGATGGCGACCACGGTCTCGAGCTTTTGCCAGGCTTCCTTCATGCGGTTGCGCTGGGGCTGGCGGTGCCACTGGTTGCAGCCGCTGAAGATCGCCATCTTGTAAGGCGGCAGCTTGACCTTGCCACCGTTGAAGTCGATCTCCTTGCCCGGCTCGAGCAGGGCGTCGATGACGCGCGCGATCGGCACCACGGCGCTGTAGCCCTTGAAGTCGGTGTTGTCGTGCTTGGGCTTGCGGCCGGGGTCGAGGTTGAGCGGGAAGGCGCCGGGCATGGCCGCGCCCGACGAGGACACGCCCACCGAGCTGTAGTGGTGCGCGTAGCTGATGCCGCCGCCGGGCAGGCCGATCTGGCCAAGCATGGCGGCGAGTACCGCGCCCATCCAGTAGGGCTGCTCGCCGTGCTGCTGGCGCTGCACGGCCCAGCCGAAGACGAGCTGGGTGCGGTGCCTGGCCATGAGGCGGGCGAGCTCGCGGATGCGCTCCGCCGGGACGCCGCAGATCTGCTCGGCCCACTCGGGCGTCTTCTCGATCTTGTCCTCGGTCTTGCCTTCGAGGTAGGGCAGGAAGCGGTCGAAGCCGAGGGTGTAGGTGTCGAGGAACTTCCGGTCGTGCAGGCCTTCCTTCACCAGCGTGTGCGCGATGGCGAGCATCAGCGGCACGTCGGTCATCGGGTGGATGTACTGGTGCTCGGCAGCGCCGAGGTAGTTCAGCGTCTTGCTCTTGACCGGGTCGATGCAGATCACCTGGATCGCCTTGTCCGCGACCTTCTGCTTGAGCTGCTCGAAGTAGGCGTAGGACTCGTGGGTCTCGGTGTTCCAGCCCACCTGCAGGTTCTTGATCGGGTCGTTGGCCCAGAACACGACCAGCTTGCTCTCCTGCAGGATCACGTCCCAGGAGGTGCCTTGCGAATACACCTCGGTCGAGCCCAGCACGTAGGGCAGGATCATCTGCCCGGCGCCGGTCGAGTAGTCGCCGATGGTGCCGACGCTGCGGCCGTGCATGCCGACGCCGCGCACCATGTGGTTGCCGCAGCTATGCACCTGGCCGACCGAGCGCCAGCCCACGCCGCCGGTGTGCAGCGCCCACGGGCCGTAGTCCTTCTGCACGCGCTCGAGTTCTTCGTAGAACAGGTCGAGCGCCTCGTCCCAGCTCACGCGCACGAAGCGGTTGTCGCCGCGCTGGCTGGTGTCGCTGAGGTGGCGCTTGCGGTACCAGTCCAGCCGCACCATCGGGTAGCGCACGCGGGACGGGCTGTAGATCAGGCCCATGATCCCCTTGATCATCTCCGTCGGGTGCTTGTCGTGCTCGAAGGGGCGGACATCGACCACGCGGTCGCCGACCACCTTGGCGCGGATGGCGCCGAAGTGCGAGCCGGAGATCTTCCAGGTGCTGATGTCGTCGCCGACGGCGGCCGCCGCGCCGGCCGCCAGGGCGGACCGGCTGGTGAGCAGGGCGGGCGCGACCAGCGCGCTGCCCGACATCGCCGCCATGGCCTTGAGGAAACCTCGCCGAGAGTAGTTCATGGTGTTCAACTCCTGATCAGGGACGCGCGGTCTGCAGGGCGGCATCGGGCGAGCCGGCGCCGTGCGACGTGCTGAAATCGGACGAATGGGTCTGCAGGTACTTGAGCACCACGCGAGCGGTGTCGTCATCCAGGCTGGTGAAGCCGACCATGCCGCCGAAGAGGCCGGGCCAGGTGTTGGCGTCGAAGTGCGCTTCCTCGGGCTGGCGGTGGCACACGCTGCAGCTGCTGTTGTAGCTGGCGCGGGCGATCGACCACACCGGCTCGACGCTGTCGAGCACGCTGCCCTTGCGCATCCAGGCGGTGGCGGTGACCTGCTGCCATTCGAGACCGGTCATCGGGTCTTCCCTGGTGTCGAGCACCTTGACGAAGCTCGCGTCCTGGGCGATTTCCTTGTCGAGGATGGCGCTCGTGATGTTGAGGCCGAAGTGGCTGTACCAGACGCGGCCGTAGCCCTTGTTCTTGCGCCACAGGGCCAGCTCGATGCGCTGCGCGTCGCCCTTGGTCTCGAGCACCTTGACCTGGGTGGCGACCTCGACCGAGCCGATGCGCTGGGTCAGGCCTTCATCGGCGAACAGTTCCTGCGGCACCACCAGGAAGTAGTCCTTGCCGGTATCGACGCCCTGGCCGGAAGCGGACGACACCAGGGTGTCGAAGGCCGGGTTGCGCGCGCCCTTCATCTCGGGCAGCTGGTGGGCGACGCCCTTGTGGCAGTCGACGCAGCTCTGGTTGCGTTCGGCCGCCTTGCGCATCGCCACCTGCGAGGCGGGGCGCATCTTGTCGAAGTCCATGTCCTTGTAGTCATGGCAGGCGCGGCATTCCTTCGAGCCGTTGGCCGCGAAGCGCTTCCACTCGCGCTGCGCCAGCACGATGCGGTGCTCCTTGAACTTCTCGCGGGTGTCGATGGTGCCCAGCAACTGGCCCAGCACCTCGCGGCTGGCCTGCATCTTGCGCGCCACCTTGTCGGTGAAGTCGTGCGGCACGTGGCAGTCCGGGCAGCGTGCGCGCACGCCGCTGCGGTTGTTCCAGTGCACGGTCTTCTGCAGCTCGGGCAGCAGGTTGTCGTGCATGGTGTGGCAGCTCAGGCAGAACGCTTCCTTGTTGGTGGCTTCCATGGCGGTGTTGAAGCCTTGCCAGGCCAGCAGGCCGGCGATGAAGCCGCCGGTGACCAGCACGCCGAGGCCGATCCGTACCGATGGCCTGAGGAAGAGGTTCTTCACGAACCGAAGTAGATTTTTCATGCTGTGGCTCCTGCGTCTTGTCCTGTTGTTCCCTTGTCCCAATGCCGGACCGGCGGCGCTGCCGTGTGGCCGGGTGTGCTGCGTGGGGACGTCAGGACGGGGGACCGAAGAACAGGATCTGCAGGAACCAAGCCACGAAGCCGTAGGCCGCGATTGCCAGCACCATGGTGATCGGCAGGCCGACGAAGGCGAGGAGCAGGAACTTGCGCCATTCGCGGCTGGGGCCGGAGGATTCTGCTCCGGCAGGGGCAGGATGCCCGCTTGCTTGATTGTTCACGTCTCGGTCTCCCGTGTTCATGCGTTCACCGAACAGGAGCCGCCACTGAGTGCGGGGTCGTTCGGTACAAAACCACAGCCCGATCATAGGAATCGGGTGTTAACACGGAGAGGAGATTTGTGAATGAAGCGGGCGCGCGCGTTAACGGCATTAACACGGCGCCGGACCGCAACGCCCCACACCGCACGAAACGTGCCTGTAGGAGCGGCGGAAGCCGCGAACACGGCCGTGCCGTCCTTGCCTGTGTCAGCATTCACGCACCGTTGGTTCGCGGCTTCCGCTGCTCCTACAGAGACGGCAGAGGCGGCAGAGGGGTGGGCCGGCGGCGCGCGCGGGGTGTTGGCGGTGGGTGCCGGGTCAGGCCTTCTTGACGAATTCGGACTTGAGCTGCATCGGGCCGAAGCCGTCGATCTTGCAGTCGATGTCGTGGTCGCCGTCGATCAGGCGGATGTTCTTGACCTTGGTGCCGACCTTCACCACCGCGGATGAGCCCTTGACCTTGAGATCCTTGATCACGGTCACCGAGTCACCGTCCTGCAACAGGTTGCCGTTGGCGTCCTTCCATACGCGCGCGGCCTCGGTGGCGGCTTCGGCGCTGGCGCTCCATTCATGCGCGCATTCGGGGCAGACGAGGAGCGCACCGTCTTCGTAGGTGTAGGCGGAGGCGCACTTGGGGCAGGGGGGCAGGGTCGTCATCAGCGGTGTGGAGTCGGTCTGGAGGGGGCGGCCTCCGGGCGGTTAAGGCGCCCGGGGGCAAGTGCTCGCCGTCCGCGCGCGGCAGGCGAGGGCGGGATCATACCAACCCGGCAACGGGCTCGCCTTCGCGGATGAGGAAAACCGGCGCGAAGCCGCCGCCCGGGGTGCGGAAATTGGTCGCCTGGCCCCTGTACAGGCGGGCGGCGACGAGCTGGATGCGTCCGCCGTAAGTGTAGGCGCGGATGTCGAGCTTGAGGTCGCTTGGCTGGCGGTCGATGCTGATCCGGCGCGCCGAGGGTGGCGCGATGCGCTGCGCGACGTAGCCGCCGCCGACGATGTCGGCCCACACCCGCCGGGTGAGCTTGTCGCCGCGATAGGCGGCACGGCTGCCGAATCCCGTCGCGGGCTTGAAGAACAGCGTGCGACGCTCGGCCCACAAGGTCTCCGCGTTTCCGGACCCGACCTCGACCGTGCGCGGCACGCCGGCGACCAGGCGGTCGATGAGTGGCGGTGCGACGCCGAGGGCGGCAAGCTGGTGTGGGTCGCTGAGCACGGCCAGGTTGCGCTTGTCGGCGAACAGCGCGTGCGCATGCGGGTGAGGCGTCAGCACCACTGCGCCCGCCTCGTAAGCTTCACGCAGGGGGGCGAGTGCCGGCGCCTGCAGGTAGAAGTCGGTCAGGCGGTTGTAGACCAGGTCGATCGGCGCGCTGCCGTGGTGCAGCCGGCCGTCGGTGAAGACCAGCTCGGCAGGGTCGCAGATCACCGCGTCGATGCCGGCGCTGCGAAACAGCTGGCGGAACAGAAGGAATTCCGGATGCAGGTATTGCAGCGCGGGGGTCTTGTCGACGATGGCGACGCGCCGCGGGCGGCCGCCGCGCCCCTGCAGCGCCCATTCGTTCACGAAGCTGTCGAGCCAGCAGTGGTCGAGTGTGTCGAGCGCGGCGGTGGGCTGCAGGTGCGGCACGATCTGCGCGCAGCAGGCGTGCTGGGCGCGCGCCAGCGCGCGGTTGAGGAGCGCACCGCCGGCGTTGGTGTTGATCTCGATGAGCTGCGGGGTGCCGGCGCCATGGTCGCCATCGCCGCGGTGGGTAAGGTGAAAGTCGAAGCCCATGAACACACCCTTCGGGCCAGGATCGCGCGTGGCAATCGCAGGCGCGCGCGCGAGGACCCGGGCCTGGTAGGCGGGGAGCGCGACGACTGCCTCGACCGCCGCGATCACGTCGGCCATTGCCTGCAGGGTCGCGGGCGCCATGAACACCGCGGTGGCCGAGAACAGGTGCGGGCGACTGCGTTCGATCTCGGCCGCCAGCCCGAGCACGGCCGGTTCGGCCTCGAGTTGTCGGCGCAGGCGGGCTGGATCGAGGCTGCGGCAATCGCAGCCGATGTTGAGCGCGTCGGCGAGCTGGCGTGCATCCATGGGGAGGGGGTGTGCTGTCATCGATTCGAAGTAAACGCCCGCTATGCTACGCCGCCTGCTCGAGCAAAATGCTCGCGGCGTCCGCCGCTGCCACACCGCGCAGAAGCGGGGGTTCGCGGCTTCCGCCGCTCCTACAGGGTGCGGCATGCGCCGGACGTGCTGGTTGCGGTAGGAGCGGCGGCAGCCGCGAGGTTTTACGGTTCCGCTGGCGCGTGGGTCGGTGAGGCGAGGGTTCGCGGCTTCCGCCGCTCCTACAGGGGGCGGTCGTGTAGGGCGGGAGCTTGCTTGCCGGCTTACGGGTCATTTACTCTTGCATACGCTTCAACATTACTAAAAATATTGCCTCGTTGGAGAGTGACATGAAAGTTGGCATCAACGGCATGGGCCGCATCGGCCGCCTGGCGCTGCGCGCCGCGATGGGGGCGGCGGAGCGCCAAGCGGATGACCCGCGCGCGGGCAACCGCCTGGAGGTGGTCCACCTCAACGAACTGAAGGGCGGCGCCGCGGCCACCGCGCACCTGCTCGCCTTCGACAGCGTGCAGGGCAAGTGGCGTGCCGACATCCGCGCCGAGGGCGAGGACATGATCCGCATCGACGACCGCAAGCTGTCGTTCTCGTCGCACGCCATCGCGGCGGAGATCCCCTGGGGCGATCTGGGCGTGGAGGTGGTGCTGGAATGCACCGGCAAGTTCCTGACCCCCGAGACCCTGCAAGGCCACCTCGACCGCGGCGCCAAGCGCGTGATCGTGGCTGCGCCGGTCAAGACCGGTGGCGTGCTCAACATGGTGGTCGGCATCAACCACGAGGCCTACGACCCGGCGCGCGACCACATCGTCACCGCGGCATCCTGCACCACGAACTGCCTGGCGCCGGTGGTCAAGGTGGTGCACGAGAACCTCGGCATCCGCCACGGGCAGATCACCACCATCCACGACCCCACCAACACCAACCTGGTGGTCGACGCGCCGCACAAGGACCTGCGCCGCGCGCGCAGCTCGCTGATGAGCCTGGCGCCCACCACCACCGGCAGCGCCACCGCGATCGCGCTCATCTACCCCGAACTCAAGGGCAAGCTCAACGGCCACGCAGTGCGTGCGCCGGTGTTGAACGCCTCGCTCACCGACTGCGTGTTCGAACTGCAGCGCGAGAGCTCGGCACAGGAGGTCAACGCGCTGTTCAAGGCCGCGGCGCAAGGTCCGCTCGCCGGCATCCTCGGCTACGAGGAGCGTCCGCTGGTGAGTGTCGACTACGCCCGCGACACGCGCAGCGCCATCATCGATGCCCTGTCCACCATGGTCACCGACGGCACGCTGCTCAAGGTGTACGCCTGGTACGACAACGAGATGGGCTACGCCTGCCGCATGGTCGATCTGGCCTGCCACATGGAAGCCGTCGGCATCTGAAGATGAACGCGTCGCCACCCCCACCCTCGACACCCCCTGCGCCGACGGTGACCGCTGCCGGCGCAGGCGCACCACACGCCGCGCGCAACTACGCCATCGTCACCGCCGCCTACTGGGGCTTCACGCTCACCGACGGCGCGCTCCGAATGCTGGTGCTGCTGCACTTCTACCGGCTCGGCTACTCGCCGTTCACGCTGGCCTTCCTGTTCCTGCTCTACGAGGCGGCGGGCGTGCTGGCCAACCTGGTCGGGGGCTGGCTGGCGACGCATTACGGCATTGCGCGCATGCTCGCAGTGGGCTTGGTCACGCAGATCTGCGGTTTCGTGCTGCTGTCGGCGCTCGACCCGGGCTGGACGGCGGCGATGGCGGTGGCCTGGGTGGTGGTAGCGCAGGGCGTGTGCGGCGTGGCCAAGGACCTGACCAAGACCGCGAGCAAGTCGGCGATCAAGCTTACCCAAGCTGAGGCGAAAGAGCAGGGCGCAGGGCAACTCTTCAAGTGGGTGGCGTGGTTCACCGGCAGCAAGAACGCGATGAAGGGCATCGGCTTCTTCCTCGGCGGCGTGCTGCTGGAGACGCTCGGCTTTCGCGGCGCGTTGTGGGTGATGGCGGGCCTGCTGGCGCTGGTGCTGGCGGGCGTGCTCGCCTCGCTGCCGCGGATGATGGGCAAGAAGAAGGCCTCGAAGTCGGTGCGCGAG
>JAKLLJ010000146.1 GCA_023150215.1 Thauera sp.
GTCGCGGTCGCGCACCCCCCACACCCATTCGCGTACCGCCTCGGTGCGCATGTCCAGCCGGTAGAGTGCAAGCGCGCGCTGCAGGGCGGGATCGCGTTCGGCCTCTTCGAGCTTGGCGCGCGGCAGCGGCGCGGTCGCCGGCGGCGGCATGAAGGGCTGGCCGAGCTCCTCGGCGGCCAGCATGCCGTAGAACTGCGGCTCGCCGGCGATGCGGACGAAGAGCGAATCCGCAGCGTCGCGATTGCCGATCGCCGCGTGGGCGCGGCCGAGCCAATAGATCCAGTCCGCAGCGTCGCGTTCGGCGCCGGGCATCGCCTCGATCGTGCTGCGCACCGTATTCCAGTCGCCGCTGCGCAGCGCGGCGCGAACTCGCCAGGCGCGCTGCTGGGCGGTGGTCTCGATGTTGCCCGCGGCGGCGTAGAGGGCGCCGGCTTCGGGACTGCGGTCGAGCGCGGCGTGCATCGCCAGCGCCAGATGGGCGTAGTTGCGCTCGGCGGCGGCGAGGCGATCCTGGATGCGCAGGAGGCGTAGCCGCGCGGCGGCGACATCATCGCGCGCCAGTCGCACCAGCGCGGCAAGCGCCACCTCGCGCCCGCCGCGCGTCACCGCAAAGTTGGGCGGCAGGCGGTCGAGCCAGGGCGCCGGAGAGCGGATCGCCTGCTCGAGGTCGGCGTGGGGCGGCGCATTGGCGGCGGGCAGCAGGGTGAGGCTGGCGAGTGCGGTCTCGGGCTTGCGGCTGTCGATCTGGCGACGGATGCGCCACCACACGCGATCTTCGTCCACCGTGCCGGTGTCGACCGCACTGCGCAGCGGCGTGTCGCATGCCGGGTGGGCGTCGACGAGCTCGTCCCATTGGCGTGCGACGTCGGCGAGCGCACTGCGGTCGCCGGTGAGCAGGCGCGCAGTCCACGCGGTGCAGCGCAGTTCGGCGTCGGGGCTGCGCAGATCGCCGTACAGCGTGCTGAAAGCCGCCCAGTCGCCGTCCTTCGCCAGCCGGCGCAGCCAGTCCGCGCGCAGGCGCTCGGCCAGCTGCGAGCCCGCTTCTTCGGCGAGGAAGGCCTGCAGGGCAGAGGTCGGGGGCGGTTCGCTGCGTGCGAGCAGGTTGGCGAGCAGCCAGTACCGCGGGTAGGCATCGAGCGGGTGGGTGTCGCGCACCGCGGCCAGCTGCTCTAGGGCTTCGCGGTCGCCCTTGCGCGCCGCTTCGCGAGCGGCGACGATACGTGCGTCCCCTTCGATGCGCCCGGCCTGTGCGAATGCCCGGTCCGGGACCAGGAATGCCGCAGCCAGCAGGGCTGCGCACAATGCGATGTTCATGCCTGGTGATGCCTCCGTTTCAAAGCCAACGATAACACAGTGACGATGACCTTTGCTGCCCCGCACCACGATCCCGCGGTCCTGCGCAAGTCGCTGCGCGAGCATGCGCTGCGGTTGCGCGAGCAACTGCCTGCCGAGCGTCGTGAACGCTTGACCACGCGCATCGGCGGCCATCTCGAGGGGCTGATCGCGAACTTGCAGCCGCGCACGCTCGCCTTCTGCTGGCCCTACCGTGCTGAGCCTGACCTGCGCGCGTGGATGCAGGCCTGGCTGGCTGCCGCGCCTGGTCGGGTGGCGGCGCTGCCCGTGGTGCTGGAGCGCCATGCGCCGATGGTGTTTCGCCCGTGGGTGCCGGGTGCGCCTTTGCCGCTCGATCGCCACGGCATCCCGCACCCCGTCGAGGGTGAGGCCGTGCTCCCCGAGGTGCTGCTGATTCCGCTCAATGCCTTCGATGATCGCGGTTACCGCCTCGGTTATGGCGGCGGCTATTTCGATCGAACCCTGGCCGGGATGCGAGCGATCGCAGTCGGCGTCGGGTTCGAGGTCGGACGTGTGCCGAGCACCTTGCCGCAGGAGCACGACCGCCCGATGGACTGGCTGGTGACCGAGAATGGGGCGGCGAAGGCGCGCACCTGAGCCGCATCGCGGCCGGTGCGGCGTTGTGGCAGTCGCTGGCGACTCAGCTCCCTGACAGGAACATGCGGTAGGCGGGGTTGGCGGTCTCGGCCACGTAGTCATAGCCGAGGCGCTGCAGGAAGGCGTCGAAGGCGTCCTTGTCGGCGGGCGGCACCTGCATGCCGACCAGGACGCGGCCGAAGTCGGAGCCGTGGTTGCGGTAGTGGAACAGCGAGATGTTCCAGTCCGAATGCAGGTTGGAGAGGAAGTTCATCAGCGCGCCCGGGCGCTCGGGGAAGACGAAGCGGTACACGACCTCGTTGTCGACCTGCGGCGCACGGCCCCCCACCATGTAGCGCACGTGAGACTTGGCCATCTCGTCATCGGTGAGGTCGAGCGCCGGTAACTCGTGGCGCTCGAGCATCTCGACCAGGCGCGTGACCTCGCTGCGGTTGTGCACGGTCACGCCGACGAAGATGTGGGCCTGGCTGGCGTCGGCGTAGCGGTAGTTGAACTCGGTGATGTTGCGGTTGCCGAGCACGCTGATGAACTTGCGGAAGGAGCCCGGTTTTTCGGGGATGGTCACCGCCAGCACGGCCTCGCGCTGCTCGCCGAGCTCGGCGCGCTCGGCGACGAAGCGCAGGCGGTCGAAATTCATGTTCGCGCCCGAAGCCACTGCCACCAGGCTCTTGTCACGCAGCTTGTGGCGTCTGGCGTATTCCTTGGCGCCGGCGACGGCGAGCGCACCGGCGGGCTCGAGAATGGAGCGGGTATCCTCGAACACGTCCTTGATCGCGGCGCAGATGGCGTCGTTGTCGACCACGATCATCTCGTCCACGTACTGCTGGCACAGGCGGAAGGTCTCGGCGCCGACCTCCTTCACCGCAGCGCCGTCGGCGAAAATGCCGACCTGCTCCAGCACGACGCGCCGGCCGGCAGCGAGCGACTGCGTCATCGCGTCGGCATCCATCGCTTCGACGCCGATGATCTTCGTTTCCGGGCGCAAGCGCTTGATGTAGGCCGCAACGCCGGCGATCAGCCCGCCGCCGCCGACACAGCAGAACACCGCATGGATCGGCTTCGGGTGGGCGCGCAGGATCTCCATCCCCACGGTGCCCTGGCCGGCGATCACGTCGGGGTCGTCGAAGGGGTGGACGAAGGTGAGCTTCTCGGCCTTTTCCAGCTCGAGCGCGTGGGTGTAGGCGTCGGAGTAGGACTCGCCGGCAAGCACGACTTCGCCGCCGCGCGCCTTGACTGCGTCGATCTTGATCTGCGGCGTGGTGCTCGGCATCACGATCACCGCGCGCACGCCCAGTTTCGCCGCCGACAGCGCCACGCCCTGGGCGTGGTTGCCGGCCGAGGCGCAGATCACGCCGCGCTTCAGGGCCTGTGGCGACAGCTTGGCCATCTTGTTGTAGGCGCCGCGGATCTTGAAGCTGAAGACGGGCTGCATGTCCTCGCGCTTGAAGTAGATGCGGTTGTGGACGCGCGCCGAAAGGTTGGTGGCGAGATCGAGCGGGGTTTCGACTGCGACGTCGTACACCTGCGCGTTGAGGATGCGTTCCAGATAGTCGGGTGTGGAGCTCATGGCGTGCCCGCAGGCGGCTGCAAAGCGCTCGAGCGTAACAGCCGGTGCCGCGCGGGGGCAAGTGCGCACGCGGGCGGCGGCCGAGAGGGGGCGTTCAGTCCGGGCGGGCGGGTTCGTTCGCGTGCAGCGCACGCATCTGGCGGTCGATGAATTCCTGCGTCGAGTCCACGCCGCGCAGCTTGAGGATGGTCGAGCGCACTGCTGCTTCGAGCAGCACCGCGAGGTTGCGCCCTGCCGCCACCGGAAGCACCACGCGTGCGACCTTGACGCCGAGGATGTCCTGCGTCTCCTGTTGCAGCGGCAGGCGGCTGGGGTCGTCGGGGCCGGGTTGGCGGCGGTCGAGGTGGCAGATCAGGCGCAGGCGCATCTTTCGCCGGCATGCGGTCTCGCCGAAGATGGTGCGGATGTTGATCAGGCCCAGGCCACGCACCTCGATGAAGTCCTGCAGCATCTCGGGGCAGCGGCCTTCCAGTACGGTGGGGGCGATGCGGGAGAGCTCGACCACGTCGTCCGCGACCAGGCCATGGCCGCGCGAGATCAGCTCCAGGCCAAGCTCGGATTTGCCCGCGCCTGAATCGCCGGTGACCATGACCCCCAGCCCGAGCACGTCCATGAACACGCCGTGCAGCGACACCTTCTCGGCGAGCTCGCGCGACAGGTAGAGGCGGAGCTGGTCGATCACGCTCGCCGACGGGTGGCGCGCGGTGAACAAGGCCACGTCGTGCGCGGCGCAGATGCCGTGCAGGACGTTGGGCACTTCGCAGCCGTCGGCGACGATGATCGCCGGCGGGTGCGCGGACAGGATCTCGTTGAGGTGGTGGGCGACCTTCTCGTTGGCCTGGCGTTGCGCCCATGCGAGTTCTGCGGCGCCGAGCACCTGCAGGCGGCTAGGGTGAATCAGGTTGAGGTGGCCGACCAGGTCGGCCGGCCAGATGCGCTCTTCCGCGACCGACAGGCGGGCATCGAGCGGACCGCTGACGTGGACGAGGCTCAGGCTCGTGCGATGGACCTCATACAGCCGGGTCAGGCTGGTTTGCCGCATCGGCACCCCAATTCACGAACAGGCGGTGGATCTGTGCGGCATCCGTCGCGCCGTGCAGGGTCTCGCGGAACTCGCGGTCGCTGAACATCTGCGCGAGCTCGGAGAGCAACTGCAGATGGGTTTCGTTGGCCTGTTCGGGCACGAGCAGCACGAACAGCATGTCCACCGGACGGCCGTCGGGAGCATCGAACTGCACCGGGGTGGCCAGGCGCAGAAAAGCGCCGGCGGCGTCCTTGAGCCCCTTGATGCGGCCGTGCGGGATGGCGATGCCCTGACCCAGTCCGGTCGAGCCGAGGCGTTCGCGGGTGAACAGACTGTCGAACACGGTGCTGCGGGCGATGCCCTGGTTGTTCTCGAACAGCAGGCCAGCCTGCTCGAAGACGCGTTTCTTGCTGCTCGCGTCGAGGTCGACAACCACATTGGACAGCGGCAGGAGTTGGGATATCAGGCTCATTCGCAGGTGGGCTCGCGCGCTTTTCGGTCAGCCGCTGCCAAGGCTGGCAGTGGCCGGTCCGGGGCGTGTGCGGCCGCGCATCGTGAAAACGCGCGCATTATAACCACACCCCGGACGGGGAACTTGAACCCGGGCCTCAGGCTTCCGGAACCTGGTGCTTGAGCGACTCGTGGTTGTGGTCCGACTGCTTCTGCTTGTATTTCTGAACCTGACGGTCGAGCTTGTCGACCATCGCGTCGATCGCCGCGTACAGGTCGGTGTCGTCGCTTTCGACGAAGAGGTCCTTGCCGCGCACGTGCAGGGTCACTTCGGCCTTCTGCTTGAGTTTCTCGACCGACAGGATGACTGCGACGCTGGTGACGTTGTCGAAGTGACGGATGACGCGGTCGAGCTTGGAGGTCACGTAGTCGCGGATCGCGGGGGTGACTTCGACATGACGCCCGGTGATGTTCAGATTCATGGATGACTCCTGTTATTGTCAGAGGGATTTGCGCAGGCTGACCGGCGGGATATTGAGGGATTCGCGGTATTTGGCGATCGTGCGCCGCGCGACGACGATACCCTGCTGGCCGAGGACTTCGGCGATCCTGGCGTCGGACAGCGGTTTCTTGCTGTCTTCCGCGTCCACCAGCTGGCGAATCAGCGCGCGAATCGCCGTGGAGGAAGCCGCCCCGCCGGTGTCGGTGGCGACGTGACTGCCGAAGAAGTACTTGAGTTCGAACACACCACGCGGTGTCGCCATGTATTTCTGGGTGGTGACGCGTGAAACGGTGGATTCGTGCAGCTCGAGCTGGTCTGCGATCTCCCGGAGGGTGAGTGGCCGCATCGCCACGTCCCCATGATCGAAGAACTGTCGTTGCTGGTCAACGATGGCCTGGGAGACGCGCAGGATGGTGTCGAAGCGCTGCTGCACGTTCTTGATCAGCCAGCGCGCCTCCTGCAGCTGTCCGCTCAGTCCGCCGCCCTGGCTGCGGTTCTGTTGCAGCAGGCTGGCGTACAGGCGGTTGATGCGCAGGCGCGGCATCGCCTCGTGGTTGAGGCTGACGGTCCAGCGCCCGCGCGTCTTGCGCACGACGACGTCGGGCAGCACGTAACGCGTCTCCGAGGTGGTGTAGCGCGACCCGGGATGGGGATCGAGGCTGCAGATGAGCGCATGGGCGGCGCGCAGCCCGTCATCGTCGCAGCCGGTGATCTTCTTGATGCGGGCAAAGTTGCGCTCGGCGAGCAGTTCGAGGTGTTCGGTGACGATCTCGAGCGCGAGCTGGCGCAACGGACCCTCGGGATGCACCTGTAACTGCAGCGCAAGGCATTCCTGCGGGCTGCGCGCGCCAATCCCTGCCGGATCGAGGTTGTGCACGTGGCGTAACGCGATCGAAAGGTCGTCGAGCTCGACCCCCGAGTCCTGTGGCAGCAACTCCAGCAGATCCTCCAGCGGCTGATGCAGGTAGCCATCGTCGTCGAGCGCCTCGATCAGGAAGCGCACCAGTGCGCGGTCGCGATCGGAGAGCGGAGACAGCGCAATCTGCACGTCGAGATGCTCGCGCAGCGATACGCCCGCGGCCTGGATGTCCTGGTAGTCGCCATCGTCATCGTCCTCGCTGCGGCTCGATGCGCCTTGGCCGACGTTCGACCAGTCGATGCCCTCATCCTCGCTGCTGCCCTCGCCGCCCGCGCGCGTTTCCGGTTCGCTCGCGGATTCTGCCGGGGTTTCGGGGGCGCTGCGTTCGGGCGCGCCCGGCGGCGGAGGGGGTGAGAACTCGACGCCATCGCCATCCTCGCGTTCGAGCATCGGGTTCTCGAGCAGCACACGCTCGATCTCCTGGTTGAGCTCGATCGTGGACAGCTGCAGCAGCTTGATCGACTGCTGCAGCTGCGGCGTCAGCGTGAGGTGCTGGGAGAGCTTGAGCTGGAGGCTGGGCTTCATCGCGCTTGGCCAGTGGGCGGGGTCACAGGCGGAAATGCTCGCCCAGGTAGACCTGGCGCACCTGTTCATTGTCGATGATCTGGGAGGGGTGCCCGCTGGCCAGCACGCGGCCCTCGCTGATGATGTAGGCGCGATCGCAGATGCCCAGCGTCTCGCGTACGTTGTGGTCGGTGATCAGCACGCCGATGCCACGCTCCTTCAGGAAGCGGATGATCTTCTGGATGTCGAGCACCGCGATCGGGTCGACCCCGGCGAAGGGCTCGTCGAGCAGGATCAGGCGCGGGTCGGTGGCGAGCGCACGGGCGATTTCGCAGCGCCGGCGTTCTCCGCCCGACAGGGAGATCGCGGTGTTGTCGCGCAGGTGGTGGATGCCGAGTTCCTGAAGCAGTTCTTCGAGGCGCTCCTCGACCTGACGGCGGTCGAGGCCTTGCAGTTCGAGCACGGCGCGGATGTTCTCGGCCACGCTGAGCTTGCGGAACACGCTCATTTCCTGCGGCAGGTAGGACAGGCCGAGGCGTGCGCGGGCATGGATCGGCAGGTGGGTCAGGTCGGTGCCATCGAGCGCGATCTGGCCACCGTCGGCACGCACCAGGCCGACGATCATGTAGAAGCAGGTGGTCTTGCCGGCGCCGTTGGGGCCGAGCAGGCCCACGACCTCGCCCGAGCCGACCGCGAAGCCGACGTCGTGCACCACGGTGCGTGCCTTGTAGCGTTTTTGCAGGCCGGCAACCTTAAGCAGACTCATCGTGGGGCTCTTTCAGCAGCTTGCGGATCAGCTCGGGCGCGAAGCCCCGTGCTTGCAGGAAACGCGCCTGGCGGGCCCATTCGCGCGCGTCGGCAGGTGCGGCGGAAAAGCGGCTGTGCAATACGGCACGCGCGCGATCCAGCTCGGATTCTACGCATTCTCCCGCGATCGCTTCGTCGATCAGTTCACGATCGATGCCGCGGCGGGAGAGTTCGCTACGCAGCCGGCTGCTGCCAACGCGGGCCGCCCGGCTGCGTACGAAGGCTTCGGCATAGCGACTGTCGGACTGCAGGCCG
>JAKLLJ010000147.1 GCA_023150215.1 Thauera sp.
CGCCAGCGTGCGCTCGGCCAGGCGCTGGCCGGCTTCGGCGTGCTCTTCCTCGGCATCGACGTACTCAAGGACACGTTCTCGGGCTTCGGCGCGACGATGAACCTGCAGGACCACATCGCCCCGGGCTTCACCGGCTGGCTGGTCCTGGTCGGCATCGGCACCCTGCTCACCGTGCTGATGCAGGCCTCGGGCGCGGTGGTGGCGATCATCATCACCGCGGCCCAGGGCGGGCTGATGTCGATCGAGGCGGCGTGCGCGATGGTGATCGGCACCAACATCGGCACCACCTCGACCGCGATCCTGTCCGCACTCGGCGCGACCTCGAACGCGCGCCGGCTGGCTGCCACCCACGTGCTCTTCAACCTCGTCACCGGGGCGGTGGCGATCCTGCTGCTGCCGCTGCTGATCGGCTTGCTCGGCATGCTGCGCGAGGGGTTCGAGCAGCCAGCGACGCCGGCGGTGATGATCGCGATGTTCCACACCGCCTTCAACCTGCTCGGCGTGCTGCTGATGGTGCCGCTGGCGCGCCCGCTGCTGCGCTACCTGGCCGCCCATTTCCGCAGCCGCGAGGATGAGATCGCCCGCCCACGTCACCTCGACGCGCCTTCGCTGGCAGTGCCCGACCTGGCGCTGCGCGCGCTGCGCCTGGAGCTTGGCCGCACGCAGTCCTTCGCAGTGACGGCGCTCACCGCCGCCACCCGGGTGCCACCCGACGAGCCCTGGATCGAGCGCCAGGCAAGCGCACTCGACGCGCTCGCGCCGGCGATCTCGGACTATGTGCGCAAGCTGAGCGCGATGCGACTGCCGCCCGCGCTGGTCGAGGCGCTGGCACACAGCCTGCGCGCGCTGCAGTATCAGGAGAGCGCGGTAATCGCGGTGCGCCAGGCCTGTGCGCTGGCCACCACGCTCGGCACGCCGCCTGGCACCGAACTCGAGCCGATCGCAGCCACCTTCCGCCAGGCCACCGGCGCGCTCGCCGCGAGTGCCGATGCCGCGCGCGATGACTTTTCCGCGGCTGCGGTGGAGGTCCGGCTCGACGAGGCGGAGCTGCGCTACCAGGCCTTCAAGGAGGCCCTGCTGCTGGAGGGCGCCCACGCCCGCGTCGACATCCGCGTGATGCAGGACTGGCTGCGCCTGGCAAGCCTGGAGCGGCGCGCGATCGAGCAGGTGGCGAAGGCCGCGCGCATGCTCGCGGTGCTCGACGGCGACCTCACGCCGCAGCAGGCCGCGGCAGCGGACGAGCACGCCGACAGCAACGGGACGAGATGACACCGTTTGTCCTGGACAAACTAATCTTCTACGCCTAACATCCAATAAGCTTCTCGTCCTCTTACGCCGCCTCCGACACCCCAATGAATGCCCCCACCCCACCCGAAGCCGCCTTCAGCATTGCCGCCGTCGAGCGTGACACCGGCCTCGCCAAGGACACCTTGCGGGTGTGGGAGCGGCGCTACGGCTTCCCGGCGCCCGCACGCGACGCCAATGGCGAGCGCCTGTATCCGCCCGAGCAGGTCGACAAGCTGCGCCTGATCCGGCGCCTGCTCGATCACGGCCGGCGCCCGGCGGGCATCGTCGGCGCCAGCGCGGAGGAGCTCGCAGCGATGCTCGACAGCTGCCTGTGCCCTCAAGCCGCCGCCACCGCCGCGGGGCGAGAGGACGGGCTGCTGCAGTTGGTGCGCCTGCACCGCAGTGTGGAGCTCAACGCCGCCCTGCGCCAGGCGCTGATGAAGCAGGGCCTGCAGCGCTTCGTCGCCGACACGGTCGCGCCGCTCGCCGCCGCGGTGGGCGAGGCCTGGATGCGGGGCGAAGTCGAGGTGCCCGAAGAGCATCTGTTCACCGAGCAGGTGCAAAACGTGCTGCGCAGCGCCATCGGCGCCCACGCCACACCCGGCGGACGGCCACGTGTGCTGCTGACCACCTTCCCGGAAGAAGACCACGTGCTCGGCCTGCTGATGGCCGAGGCGATGTTGGTCCCCGAGGGCGCCGCCTGCCTGTCGCTCGGCACCCGCACGCCGCTGGCCGACATTCGCAGCGCCGCGGTCGGCGGCGGCTTCGACATCGTCGGGCTGTCGTTCAGCATCGCCTATCCGGCGCGACAGGCCATCGACGGCCTGCTCGAGCTGCGCGCACTGATGCCTGACGAGATCACGATCTGGGCCGGCGGCGCCGCGGTGCGCGACAAGCAGAAGCGCCTGCCCGGCATCGAGGTCGTCGGCGGCCTCGACGAGACCCTGGCCGCCTTGCAAGCCTGGCGCGCCGTGCACCCCCAATCCATGTAAGGCGTCGGCTTTCCGCCACGCACGGCGCCTGTCGGCGCTCCTACAGAACCGAAGCTGCCGTGTAGGAGCGGCGGAAGCCGCGAACACGACGCTCGCTCCATCGCGGCGCGGATCCCGTTCATCGATGTTCGCGCCTGCCGGCGCTCCTACAGAAAACCCCTGCACCCGCGCCCCTGTAGGAGCGGCGGAAGCCGCGAACACTCGCGGCGATCGTGCGACCGCGGCGGGCGCGGGGCGTTAAAATGCGGGCCATGTTTGCCGACGCCTCTTCCCGACTTCCCTCCGCCACGCCCCCGGCGGCAGGTGCCTTCATCGCGCGCGACGACGAGACCTTGTCCGACGCTGCACACCGTGTGCTCGAGCACGTCTTCGGCTATGCGGTCTTTCGCGGCGCGCAGCAACAGGTCGTCGAGCATGTCGCCGCCGGCGGCGACGCGCTGGTGCTGATGCCCACCGGCGGCGGCAAATCGCTGTGTTACCAGATCCCGGCGCTCTTGCGCCACGGCACCGCGATCGTGGTGTCGCCGCTGATCGCGCTGATGCAGGACCAGGTGAGCGCGCTGGTTGAAGCCGGTGTCAACGCCGCCTTTCTCAACTCCAGCCTGGACGCCGAGCGCGCACGTGCGGTCGAACGCGCGCTCTACGCCGGCGAGCTCGAGCTGCTATACGTCGCCCCCGAGCGCCTGATGACGCCGCGCTTCCTCGACCAGCTCGACCACCTGCGCGACACCCATCGCCTGGCCCTGTTCGCGATCGACGAGGCGCACTGCGTGTCGCAGTGGGGCCACGACTTTCGCCCGGAATACCTGCAGCTGTCGATCCTGCCCGAGCGCTATCCGTCGATCCCGCGCATCGCGCTCACTGCCACCGCCGACCGCCAGACCCGCGAGGAGATCGCCGAGCGCCTCAACCTGACCCACGCGCGCCGCTTCGTCGCCAGCTTCGACCGCCCCAATATCCGCTACACCATCGTCGAGAAGAACGACCCGCGCCGCCAGCTGCTCGACTTCATCCGCGAGGAATGCCCGGACCAGGCCGGCATCATCTATTGCCTGTCGCGGCGCAAGGTCGAAGAAACTGCGGCCTGGCTGCAGGAGCAGGGGCTCGCCGCCCTCGCCTACCACGCCGGCATGACGCAGGAGATCCGTGCCGAGCACCAGACCCGCTTCCTGCGTGAGGACGGCCTGATCATGGTGGCGACGATCGCCTTCGGCATGGGCATCGACAAGCCCGACGTGCGCTTCGTCGCCCACCTCGACCTGCCGCGCTCGATCGAGGGCTACTACCAGGAGACCGGCCGCGCGGGGCGCGACGGCCTGCCGGCGCAGGCCTGGATGGCTTGGGGTGCGCAGGACGTGGTGCAGCAGCGCCGCATGATCGACGAATCCGAGGCGAGCGAGGAGTTCAAGCGCCTGGCGCGCAACCGCCTCGACGTGCTGGTCGGCCTGGTCGAGGCGACCAACTGCCGTCGCCAGCACCTGCTCACCTACTTCGGCGAGGCGTCCACGCCCTGCGGCAACTGCGACAACTGCCTCAACCCGCCACAAACCTGGGACGCCACCGAGGCCGCGCGCAAGGCCTTGAGCTGCGTGTACCGCACCGGCCAGCGCTTCGGTGCCGGCCACCTGATCGACGTGCTGCGCGGCGAGCTCACCGAGAAGGTGATCGAGCGCGGCCACCAGGACATCACCACCTTCGGCATCGGCAGCGAGTTCGACGAGAAGCGCTGGCGCACGGTGTTCCGCCAGCTGGTGGCGCGCGAGATGGTGGCGGTGGACCACGAGCGCTACAACGCGCTGCGTCTCACCGATGCGGCCCGCCCGCTGCTGCGCGGCGAAGCCGAGTTCCACCTGCGCCTGGAACAGGAGCGCAGCCGTGCCCGCGGTCGCCGGCGCAGCCCCACCCCGATGGACATTCCGGGCGGCATCCCGACCACCCTCTTCGACCGCCTGCGCGCCTGGCGCGCCGAGCAGGCGAAGGAGCGCAACGTGCCCGCCTACGTGATCTTCCACGACGCCACGCTGCGCGAGATCGCCCTCGCACGCCCGCAATCCCTCGCCGCACTCGGCGGCATCAGCGGCATCGGCGACCGCAAGCTCGAAGCCTACGGCGCTGCGATTCTCGAGCTGGTCAGCGAAGCGGGCTGAGGCGGGCCGGACGCTTGAATTGCGTCGATCTCGTGTGATCTTGCTTGCCTCAAGCGTCAGGTCCGAACTTGAGGTAGTGGTCAAGCAACAGCAGCAGGAACAGCAGCATCAGGTGGGTGATCGAGAAGCGGAACGTGCGCATCGCGGTATCTGCACGGGGGGCAAACCTGAGCCGCCAGGCGTGACGCAGGAACTGCAGGTTCAGCACCACGCTGCCCGCCAGGTAGAGCAGCCCGCTCATCCCCACCAGCCAGGGCAGCAGGCACACCGCCAGCAGCAGCACGGTGTACAGCAGCACCAGCGTGCGGGTGAACGCGATGCCATGGGTGACCGGCAACATCGGGATGCCGGCACGGCGGTAGTCGTCGACGCGATGGATGGCGAGCGCCCAGAAGTGGGGCGGCGTCCACGTGAAGATGATCATCATCAGCAGCAGGGCCTCGGCGCCCACCGTCCCGGTCACCGCGGTCCAGCCCAGCACCGGCGGCAGCGCGCCGGCCACCCCGCCGATGACGATGTTCTGCGGCGTGGCGCGCTTCAGGAACACGGTGTAGACCACCGCATAGCCGAACAGGCCGGCCAGCGTCAGCCATGCGGTCAGTGCGTTGACCGCCAGCAGCAGCAGTGCGAAGCCCGCCGCGGCAAGCGCACATGCGAAGCTCATCGCCTGGACGTTGCTCAGGCGGCCGCTGGGCAGCGGACGCAGCCGGGTGCGCGCCATGCGGGCATCGATCTTGTGGTCGAGCACGTGGTTGAAGGCCGCCGCCGCGCCCGACACCATGGCGATGCCCAGGCTCGCCGCCGCCATCAGGGCGAGGTCGGGCAGGCCGTCGCTCGCGAGCATCATGCCCACCCAGGCGGTGAGCACCAGCAGCGCGACCACGCGCGGCTTGGTGAGCTGCCAGCAGGCGCGACCGAGGGCGAGCGCCTCGCTCAGGCTGGCCGCCGCTGTCGGAATCCGCTTGTAGCCGTCCATGTCCGTCTCCCCCCTGTATTTATGCGGCCGCGTGCGCCGGTAATGTCGGCCGCGGTACGCCACGGCGCTGCCCGGCAGACGCATGCAGCTGCCGGATCAACAGCACCAGCGTGGCGAGCAGGCAGGCCGCGGTGAGGTTGTGGGCGACCGCGTTGAAGAGCGGCACCTGAGCGAGCACGTTGATCAGGCCGAGCGTCACCTGCAGCGCCAGTAGCGCGCCGACCCTTACCGCCAGCCGGCGCAGGCATGCGCCCAGCGCATGCCGCCAGCACAGCAGCACCAGGCTGGCGAGCACCCCTGTGGCGATGAGCGCGCCGATGCGGTGCAGCACATGGATGCTCATGCGTGCGTCGTAGGGCAGCACGCCGAACTCGTAGCTCTCGTGGCCGAGCGGCAGGCTGAAGGCGGCGCGCAGCGAGAACTGCTGGCTCCAGCCGCCTTCGCACCAGGGCAGCTGGGCGCACACCGCCGCCGCGTAATTGGCCGAGGTCCAGCCGCCGAGCGCGATCTGCGCCAGCAGCACGGCGAAGGCCAGCCAGGCCAGCGGCAGCAGGCGGACGAGCCGGGGTTCGACAGGCGGCAGGGGCGCAAGGGGATCAGGACTCAGCTCGACGCGCAGCAAGGCAAGCAGGGACAGCAGGGCAAAGCCGCCGAACAGATGCGCCACCACCACCACCGGCATCAGGTTCATGGTCACCGTCCACATGCCGAGCGCAGCCTGGAACACCACCAATGCCAGCAAGGTGGCGGCCAGCCCACGGCCGCGCGACAGCCGGCGCGAGACCACGAAGATCGCCAGCACACACAGTCCGAGCAGGCCGGCGAGGTAGCGGTGCACCATCTCGTTGCGTGCCTTGAACGGGTCGACCTCGGCACCGGGGAAACGCGCCTGCGCCTCGGCGATGTGGGTGGCGTGCGCCGGTGGCGTGAGCCGGCCGTAGCAACCCGGCCAGTCCGGACAGCCGAGCCCGGCGTCGGTGAGCCGGGTGTAGGCGCCGAGCGCGATCACCGCCAGCGCGAGCACCAGGGTCGCAGTCACCAGCCAGCGTGCGCGCCTCATCGCCACCTCCTCATACGCCGCTGCGGTCGTAGTTCATCAGCCGCAGCAGGTCGCTGCGAATATCGCCGGCCACGCGCTGCGCCTGTTCCGGCCCTGCCTCGACGGCATAGCGCAGCAGGGCGAGGCCGCGCGGATCGACCAGCACGATGCGCCCCTCGACCGCGGCCTCGCTCACCTGCGCGGCCTGCCATTCGATGTGCGGATAGCGCGCAAGCGCCGCCGGGCTATGGGCGGCCAGCACCAGCGCCTGCACCCGCGCCTGCTTGCGACCGAGACCGACGTGGAGCTGCTGCAGGATCAGCAGCGCCTGCTCGCAGCGGGCACCCGGCGCGGGCTCGGCGGCAGCCCGGGCGGGCGTCTCGCGCGCATCAGAACAGGCCAGCTCGCCCTCCGCCGCGGGCACATAGACCAGATGCCATTGACCGCCGCCGCGCGCGGGCGCGGGCAACAACCGCAGCTCCTGCGTCAGCCACTCGCCGTGGTTGACGGTCGGCACCGCTGAAAACCAGCCGAAGCGCAGGCTGGCCCACGCCGCCGCCAGCGGCACCAGCGCGCAGAGCAGGAACAGGCCGAGGAACTTACGACTGCTCATGGACGATCTCTCCCGATTCGACCGGCAGCCGGCACGCACTGGCGGCGAGGGCGACGCCGATCACCGCGAGCGCAATCAGCCCCCATTGCAGCGCGTAGCCGCGATGGCGCTCGGGGGGCAGCACCACCGGGCGGTAGTGGATGTGGAAGGGCGAAGCCTGCTGCTGGTAGATCAGCCCGGGCGCCAGCGGCACCACCAGCCAGGCCGCGAGTTGCACGGGGTCGGCCTGCTGGATGCGCATCGGCCAGCGCCCGCGGTCCTCGACGTTGGCGCCGAGCAGGAGGCCGCTGACATCGGTGCGGAAGATGCCCTGCACGCGCAGTTGCGCCGGGATCGCCGGCACCGGCAGCGCGTCGCGCCCGCTCTCGGCGGCAATCCAGCCCAGATTGACCAGCGCCGCGTTTGGTGCCGCCGCGCTACTGCCCGCAGCGCGCAGCGCGTCCGCATCCTCGACCGCGATCACCACGTCGTAGCCAGGCTGGCGGTCGACGATGCGGTTGTCCACCAGCCACACCATCGGCGGAATCCAGCGCGCCGTGAAATCGAGCCGCATGCCGTCGACGTTCGCCGCTGCGCTGCGCTGCGCCAGCCGGGCCAGGCCGACCGCCCCCTCACGTTCCCACTGCGCGATGCGCGCCAACGTCGCCAGCTTGTCCTCGCCGCGCTGCCATTGCCACACCGACAGGCCCGCCGGCACCGCGGCGACCATCAACACCGCGAGCACCCGCGGCCAGCGCAGCACCCAGCAGTGGCCGAACGCGCTAATCTTCATCGCCATCCTTCGCCACCCGTCCCCTCGCCACCACCTCGCCGGAGTCCGTTCATGGCCGTCAAGCTCGTCATCGTGGCGCTGCTCGCGCTGGTCGTCGTCAGCCTGTTCCAGGCATTGTTGGTGATGTTGAAGGG
>JAKLLJ010000148.1 GCA_023150215.1 Thauera sp.
GTCGGTGCTGCTGTCGCCGGTGGGCTACGTGATGCAGGACGCCGTGGCCGACGCGATGACGGTCGAAGCCGTGCCGCGCCTGGATGCGCGCGGCACGCCGATCCCGCCGGAAACCATCCGTCTGATGCACACCACCATGCAGATGCTCGGTCGGGTGGCGATCATCGGCGGCACGGTGCTGGTGTCGCTCGCCAACGTGGTGATGTTCCAAGGCTCCGAGAACCTGCCCGAGGCGGAAAAGGTCGCCATCTACCTGCGCATCTACGAGCTCGCGCTGGTCATCCCGCTGCTGTCGGTGAGCGGCGTGCTGCTCGGCGGCGTCCTCAAGCGTCGCGAGGCAAAGCGACTGGCGACGCTCGGGCACAGCCGCGCCGACATCGACCGCCTGCTGCACGACCCGGAAGAAAAAACCGCGCCCAACTGGTGGATCCTCGGCGGCAGTGCGGTGTTCGTGGCGCTCACCATCACCGTCGGCCTGTCGGGCATCGAGTACGGCCAGGAGATCATCTTCGCCACCTCGTTCGCCATCATCGGCTTCATGATCAGCCGCCTGCTGCGCGAGCTCTCGCCCGAGGCCGCGCGCACCCTGCTCGGCACGGTCATCATCATCTTCGCCTTCCGCGCCCTGCCCGGCCCGGGCGCAGGGGCGAGCTGGTGGATGATCGACGAGCTCGGCTTCGACCAGAGCTTCCTGTCGCGGCTCGACCTCATCACCAGCGCGCTCACATTGGCCGGCCTGTTCCTGTTCCGCCGCTTCATGGCCGAGAAGTCGATCGCGCAGATTGTGATCTTCCTCACCGTCGCCACCACCGCGCTGTCGCTGCCGATCATCGGCATGTTCCACGGCCTGCACGAATGGACCGCGGCGCACACCGGCGGCGTGGTCGACGCGCGCTTCATCGCGATCGCCAACACCGCGCTCGAATCCCCGCTCGGCCAGGTGTCGATGGTGCCGATGCTGGCCTGGATCGCGAATTCGGCGCCGCCGCATCTCAAGGCGACCTTCTTCGCGGTGATGGCCTCGTTCACCAACCTGGCGCTCTCGGCCTCGCAGCTCGGCACCAAGTATCTCAACCAGCTCTACGCCATCGCGCGCGAGGTCAAGGACGCCGCCACCGGCGCCGTCACCACGCCGGCGGACTACGGTGAGCTCGGCGCCCTGCTCGTCACGGTGACGCTGATCGGACTCGCATTGCCGTTGGCGGCGATCCTGCTGACCCGGCTAGCCGGGCTGCGCAGCGCCTGAGCCCGCTCAGGCGCGCGGGGCGCGACGGGGTCAGGGGCCGAAGGGGGCGGAGTCGCCGGGGATGCTTCATTGAAGGGCGTGGCGTCGCGCGGGAAGGTTCGCGGCTTCCGCCGCTCCTACAGGGGGGCGATACCGTCCCGGGTGTGCTGTAGGAGCGGCGGAAGCCGCGAACCTTTCGGAGCCCGCAAACCTTTCGGAAGCCATGAGTTTTCTCTTTGCCACCCCATTCGCCCCGGGGCTGGCGCCGGAAGCTGACGTCCGCATCGTGGCGGCTGCAGCCCCGCTGCGCGGCGCGGCCGATTGCCTTCGCTGCGCGACAGGCACAGACTTGAGGGCATTCAATCGCACGGGAGATGCACCATGACACCCAGCTCGGTTCACGACATCCGCAACCTGGCCCTGTTCGGCCACGCCGGCAGCGGCAAGACCACGCTGGTCGAGGCGCTGCTCGCCGCCGCCGGCGAGATCGGTGCGCCCGGCAGCGTGGAGCGCGGAGACACCGTCGCTGACTTCGATCCGCAGGAAAAGGCGATGGGGCACTCGCTGCACGCCGCGCTGGTGCATCTCGAATGGGCGGGTCACTGGATCAACCTGCTCGACACCCCGGGCCTGCCCGACCTCGCCGGCCGCGCATTGATCGCGCTGCCCGCGGTCGATACCGCGGTGGTGGTGATCAACGCCGCAGCCGGCATCGAGAGTGGCACCCGGCGCATGATGGATGCGGCAAAGGGCAAATGCCGGATGATCGTGGTCAACAAGCTCGACGCCGCCGGTGCCGATCACGGCGCGCTGATGGAGTCGATCACCGCCACCTTCGGCCGCGAGTGCCTGCCGATCAACCTGCCCGCGGCCGACGGCAGCCGCGTGATCGACTGCTTCTTCGCCCCGGACGGCACTGCCGCCACCGCCTTCTCAACGCCCGCCGAGGCGCATGACGCGATCGTGGACCAGGTCGTCGAACTCGACGAGGCGCTGATGGCGAAGTACCTCGAACAGGGCGAGTCGCTCGACCCCGAGCAGCTCCACGCCCCCTTCGAGCAGGCATTGCGCGAGGGCCACCTGGTGCCAGTCTGCTTCGTGTCCGCACGCAGCGGCGCGGGCGTGCGCGAACTGCTCGACATCCTCGGCAAGCTCGCGCCCGATCCCACCGAGGCCAACGTCCCCGCCTTCCTCAAGGGCGAAGGCAGCACCGCCGAGCCGGTCGAGGTCGCGCTCGATCCCGAGCGCCATGTGGTCGCCCATGTCTTCCAGATCGCCAACGACCCCTATCGTGGCAAGCTCGGCCTGTTCCGCGTGCATCAGGGCCAGGTGACGCCCAACTCGCAGCTCTACATCGGCGATGGCCGCAAGCCGTTCAAGGTCGCCCACCTGCTGCGCATGCAGGGCAGGAACACCGTGGAGAGCCCGCTCGCGGTCCCCGGCGACCTTTGCGCGGTGGCGCGCGTCGACGAGATCACCCGCGATGCGGTGCTGCACGACTCCCACGACGAGGACTATTACCACCTCGCTCCCACGACCTACCCGCAGCCCGTGTTCGGTCTCGCACTGATGACGCGCAAGCCCGCCGACGAGCAGAAGCTGTCCGAAGCGCTGGCCCGCCTCACCGAGGAAGACCCCTGCCTCGAAGTCAGCTTCGACGCCCGCAACCGCCGCACCGTGGTGCGCGGCCTCGGCGAGCAGCACCTGAAAATCGTGCTCGAGGAGCTCTCCGCGCGCTGGAACCTGCAGCTCGACACCGCGACGCCGAGCATCCCCTACCGCGAGACGATCACCGTGGTCGCCGAGGCGCGCTACCGCCACAAGAAACAGAGCGGCGGGGCCGGTCAGTTCGGCGAGGTCGCGCTGCGTGTCGAGCCGCTGCCGCGCGGCGCCGGTATCGAGCTGGGCGACGAGGTCAAGGGCGGCACCATCCCGACCAACTTCATGCCCGCAGTCGAGAAAGGGGTGCGCCAGGCCCTGATCGAAGGTGCTCTCGCCGGCTTCGCCCTGCAGGACATCCGCGTCGTGGTCACCGACGGCAAGCACCATGCAGTGGATTCGAACGAGGTTTCCTTCGTCACCGCAGGTCGCCATGCGCTGATCGAGGCGGTGCTGGCCGCGCGCCCGATCGTGCTCGAGCCCCTGCTCGACGTGCAGGTCAAGGTGGCCGACACGCTGTTCGGCGAGGTGAGCGCGGAGCTCGCTGGCCGACGCGGTCGGCTGACTGCGACCGACAGCCCGGCGCCGGGGTGGACGCTGATCTCGGCGCGCGTGCCGATGGCGGCGCTCGAAGGCTTCGAGAGCCGGCTGAAGGCGATCTGCGCCGGGGAGAGCGAGTTCGTGCTCGAGGCCGGCGGCCACGAACCGGCCCCGCAGGACGTGCAGGCCGAACTCACCCGCGTTTTCGCGAGTGGCAACGGCGGCAACGGAAGCCACTGAGCGCCTTGGCCTCCAGCCCTGCCGGCCGGAGGCCATCGGCGAGAACGACATGGAACTGGACGAACGCCAGCGCGCCTACTGGCGCAGCAACCTGCGCCTGACCTTCACGCTGCTCGGCGTGTGGTTCGCCGTAACCTTCGGCGGCGGCTACTTCGCGATTGAACTCAACACTCTGAGCTTTCTGGGGTTTCCGCTCGGCTTCTATCTGTTCGCGCAGGGCTCGCTGCTGATCTACCTGGGCATCATCGCGATCTACGTGGCGGCAATGAACCGCCTCGACCGCCGCTACCGGGTGGACGGCCGGCGCTGAACCCCTCCACGGCCCGTCATCGCCAGGTTGGACGGCCGCAAACAATCACGCACTTCGGGAGCGTGCCTCACGGTTTCGCCGTCGGCTCGGCCTGATCGAGCTTCTTGCGGCGCGCAACGATCGGGTGCGCATGCCGACCGAGCGCGAAATCGAGGAAGAACTTCATCCAGATCGTCACCCCGGCGGCTGCGGTCCAGGTGTCGAAATCCATGCTGCCGGTCACGACGCCGACGATCACGAAAATGATCACCACGCCACCGATGAGATTGATCGCCAAGGTGTAAGGCGCGAAGCGTGCCGGATCAGCTGGCGGCATGCCGCCCTTGAGCGCGACCTCGGAAAAATCCCGCTTGAAGAGGATCCGCCACGCCCGCCGCAGCCAGAAGAAGGCGATCGGGAACAGGGCGAGGAAGAGGATCCAGTTGAGGGCGATGCTTGCGTTGAAGATCATGTGCTGCTCCGCTGCGCGCGGCCGATGCCGCGACGCGTCAGAAGGTGCCACAAAAGAAAAGCCCCGCCAATCCAACCGGCGGGGCTCCGGCCGCGCGGCGCGGCACGCTCGTGCCGTACCGCGCTATCCGTGACGATGTTGCCGATCAGTGGGCGCCATCCACCAGCTTCGAGCCGCGCGGGATGCGCACCGCCTCGACCATGTGCTGGATGTGCTCCGGCGGCTCCTTGGTCACCTTGTCGACCACGATCGCGACGATGAAGTTCACCATCGCGCCGACCGCACCGAAGGCTTCCGGCGTGATGCCGAAGAAGCTGTTCGGGCCGCCGATCAGGTCGGCGAAGTCGGTGCCCTTGACGAAGAAGATGCCCTTGTGTGCGAACACGTAGAAGAGCGTGATGAACAGGCCTGCCAGCATGCCGGCGATCGCGCCTTCCTTGTTCATCTTCTTGGAGAAGATGCCCATCATGATCGCCGGGAACAGCGACGAAGCGGCGATGCCGAAGGCCAGCGCAACCGTACCGGCGGCGAAGCCCGGCGGGTTGAGACCGAGGTAGCCCGCGATCACGATGGCGACCGCCATCGAGACCTTGCCTGCGAGCAGCTCGTTCTTGTCACTGATGTTCGGGTTGAACACCCCCTTGACTAGGTCGTGCGACACCGCCGAAGAGATCGCCATCAGCAGGCCGGCAGCGGTCGACAGCGCCGCAGCCAGACCACCCGCGGCGACCAGCGCGATCACCCAATTGGGCAGCAGCGCGATCTCGGGGTTCGCCATCACCATGATGTCGGCGTTCACCGTCAGCTCGTTGCCCTTCCAGCCCGCGGCCTCGGCCTTGGCCTTGGCATCGGCGCTCTTGGACTTGTCGTTGTAGTACTGGATACGACCGTCGCCGTTCTTGTCCTCGAATTTCAGCAGGCCGGTTTTTTCCCAGCGCTTCATCCAGTCGGGACGCTGCTCGTACTGCAGGCTGCTCTCGGTCGCGTACAGGTCGGCGTTCGCCTTCACCTTTTCCGGGTTCACGACCAGGTTGCCGCTGGCAGTGGTCTCGAGGCCGACCGCCTGGTTGACCGTGGCATGCAGGTTCAGCTTGGCCATCGCCGCAACGGCGGGCGCGGTGGTGTACAGCAGGGCGATGAAGACCAGTGCCCAACCCGCCGAGCTACGCGCGTCCTTCACCGTCGGGACGGTGAAGAATCGCATGATGACGTGCGGCAGACCCGCAGTGCCGATCATCAGCGACAGCGTGTACATGAACATGTTGAGCATGCTGCCCGGCATCGAGGTGGTGTATTGGTCGAAGCCAAGGTCCTTCACCACCAAGTCGAGCTTGGAGAGCAGCGAGGTGTCGGTGCCCGAGATGGCGGAACCGAGGCCGAGTTGCGGCAGCGGGTTGCCGGTGAGCTGCAGCGAGATGAAGATCGCCGGCACCAGGTAGGCAGCGATCAGCACGATGTACTGTGCGACCTGGGTGTAGGTGATGCCCTTCATGCCGCCGAACACCGCGTACATGAACACGATCGCCATGCCGATGTAGATGCCGGTTTCGCTGGAAACGCCGAGGAAGCGCGAGAACGCCACGCCCACGCCAGTCATCTGGCCGATGATGTAGGTCAGCGACGCCGTCAGCAGGCACACCACCGCCACCGTCGACGCCGTCTTCGAGTAGAAGCGGTCGCCGATGAACTGCGGCACGGTGAACTTGCCGAACTTGCGCAGGTACGGGGCCAGCAGCATCGCCAGCAGGACGTAGCCGCCGGTCCAGCCCATCAGGAACAGGCCGCCGCCGTAGCCCATGTTGGCGATCAGGCCGGCCATGGAGATGAAGGACGCCGCCGACATCCAGTCGGCCGCAGTGGCCATGCCGTTGGTGATCGGGTGCACGCTGCCGCCCGCGGCATAGAACTCGCTGGTGCTGCCGGCACGTGCCCAGATGGCGATGCCGATGTATAGCGCGAAGGACGCGCCGACCACCAGATAGGTAATCGTTTGAAGATCCATAATCCTCTTACTCCTCGTGGACGTCGAACTGACGGTCGATGTCGCCCATCTTCTTCGCGTAATAGAAGATCAGCGCGATGAAGATGTAGATCGACCCCTGGTGAGCGAACCAGAAGCCGAGCGGATAGCCTCCCAGCGAGATGCTGTTCAGCGCGGGCGCAAAGAGGATGCCGGCACCGAACGAGACCACGAACCAGATGATCAGGATCTTGGTCAGGAGGCCCAGCGTGGCTTTCCAATAGCCGGACGCACTGTTGTTTTCCATCATGTCTCCTCGTTATAAGTGAAACGCCGCCACTGCTGCGCCGCAGGCCGGAGGCACCTGCGGAACATGCAGTGGTGACACGATTATAAGAACATCAGTCTTACTTATCCCTTACAGAAGCTTACGGATCTTGGCCTTGCGCAGTCAGCCGTGAACCGCGACACGGTGGACGCAAAAAACCCCGCCGGCGCCGGAGCGCGGGCGAGGCTCGTCGCAGCCAGTGCGGATCAGCCCGGCGCGGCGCTGATCGTGACCTCGTCGCTGCGACGCTCGCCGCGGTTGTCCTCCCAGCTCGCCAGCAGGCGCTCGCCCGCCGCGCCCCCCTTGAAACGGAAGCGCAGGAAGGGGTTGGCCGACACCGAGGGCCCGAACTCGGCGCCAAACACCAGGCGCTCGCCGTGACGGATCTCGAGTGCAGTGATGAAATGCGCCGGGATCAGCGCGCCCTTGTCATCCTTGCGCTGGCCGCTCTCCATCGGGTGGGGGATCTGCATGCGCACATCGGTGACGCCATCGCGGACGTCGGCCCGGATTCGCATCGGACTTGCCATCATTCGCTCTCCTTTCCTGTGCGGTGTGTCAGCTGCAACCGCCGATCGTGACCGCGACCACCTTCTTCACCACATGAAAGCGCCCGTTGGCGCGCACCAGCGCGACCACGTCGGCGCTTTGCGCCATCTTCACCCGGGTCGTCACCTCGGGCTGAGTACCCTCGGGGAGGGAGAACACCGCGGCGAGGGGGAAGGGGTTCTTGCTCACCAGGATCGCGATGCGATCGGTGCCCGGTACCCGGCTGAGCACCCCGACCGACACCGCCGAGGCGACTTCGGCGATATCCGGTGCGGTCAGGCTTATCTCCGCACCCTGCTCGGCGTGCTGCGCACCGAGCGCGGCGAGCGCGGCATCGAGGTCGCGCGCATCGAAGCCCGCGCGCGCGGCCGCTGCCTGCGCCAGTTCAGGCGCGATCACACCAGCCGCGGCGAGCAGGCCGAGCACACCCAGTCCGCTACTGGCGCGCAGCAACGCCCTTCGTTTGCGATCCATCCCTTTCTCCTTGCGGTGCGGCCGCGACAGGCTCCGCGAGCGCACCGGCCAGCGCCGCGGCGCCTGACTGCCGAGGGCCGCTATACTCGCACAGCCGGCATCGATCTGGCGCACTGCAACATCGTCGTCCCGCCACCCCGCGGCCCCCACCAGGCTGGAACCACAATGAGAAGCTCCCTCCTC
>JAKLLJ010000149.1 GCA_023150215.1 Thauera sp.
CTCGACACTGGTTTGGTGCATTGCACTATTTTTTGGCGTAGTTCTTGCTATGAGGACTGCGCTGTTTCGTCCGCAACAAGGGGGAACTGCGGCGGCGGGCTGCCTGGGCTCACCCGGGCACGGCGCCCATCGGGGAGCGGGCTTGGCGTTTGCGCGTGAGGAAATGAAAGACCTCACCCCGCGGTCGATTCGGTAAACGCGTGCATGCAAACACACCGGGATGCCGTGGCGCTGCCGTTCGGGCAGGGTGCCGGGCGTCCCGGTTCATTCGAACGGGGTTTTCGATGAGTCGTATCACCACCGACCAGACCGCCCTCGGCGCTTCCTGCCTGGGCGCACGCAGTCTCCTTCGCGGCGCTGTCATCGCCGCCGCAGCCGCCGCCATCGGCGGCTGCACGCTGATCCCCGGCACCACCGGCAGCGCGATGCGCGAGCAATCCAGCGTGCCGCTGCCCGTCACCGAAGGCGAGCAGGCCGTCCCGGCCAACGTCAAGGTCCAGCCGATCACCGCCCAGCTCATCCTCGACCAGCACCAGGCCGCCGAATCGCGCTTTCGCCGCGGCAACGCCGGGGGGCAGACCGCCACCCGCGCGGGCGGCAAGCAGCTGCCCGGCGTCGACTACCAGGACTACAAGCTCGGCGCCGGCGACATCATCAACGTCATCGTCTGGGACCACCCCGAAATCACCATCCCGGCCGGCTCCTACCGCTCGGCCGAGCAGTCCGGCACCCTGGTCGCCGAAGACGGCACCATCTTTTTCCCCTTCGCCGGCGTGGTCAAGGTCGCCGGCATGACCACCCGCCAGGTGCGCGACGTGCTCGCCAAGCGCATGTCCAACGTCATCGAAAACGTCCAGCTCGACGTGCGCATCGTCGCCTTCCGCAGCAAGCGCGTGTATGTGGTGGGCGAAGTCGGCAAGCCCGGCCTGCAGCCGATCGACGACATCCGCATGACCCTGGTCGAAGCCATCAACCGCGCCGGCAGCCTCACCGAAGAAGCCGACCATGCCAACGTGCTGCTCACCCGCGACGGCAAGACCTGGCGCGTCGACCTGCAGGCGCTGTACGAAGAAGGCGACGTGTCGCAAAACGTGCTGCTGCAGCCGGGCGACATCATCAACGTCCCCGACCGCCAGCTCAACAAGGTCTTCGTGCTCGGCGAAGTGCGCAACCCCGGCTCCTTCGTCATGAACAAGCGCCGCGCCACGCTCGCCGAAGCGCTGTCCGACGCCGGCTTCGTCAACCAGACCACGTCCGATCCGGCGTGGGTGTATGTGATGCGCACCGACAGCGGCAGTTCCGAGCTGTTCCACCTCAACGCCCAGTCGCCCGATGCGCTGCTGCTCGCCGAACGCTTCCCGCTGCTGCCGCGCGACGTGGTGTATGTCGACGTGGCCGCGGTGGCGCGCTGGAACCGCGTGGTCAGCAACATCCTGCCGACCTCGCAGATGCTGCAGCTCACCAGCGAGACGAGGTACCCGCTGTTCGGTGGGCGCCAGTGATGGCGGCTGCGGGTTCGCGGCTTCCGCCGCTCCTACATGAAGCGGTGGGGCGGGCTGTAGGAGCGGCGGAAGCCGCGAATGCGGCGGTTGGATGACCGCATCGCCGTTCGTGGGCGTGGTTGTTCGCGCCTGCCGGCGCTCCTACATTCGCGCCTTCCGGCGCTCCTACACAACGATTTGGCATTTACAAAACACAACAGGAACTCAAACCCTTGCGTCGAGATACTGCACCTTCCGCTGTGGCTGACGCCGGCAATGCTGCGCGCGGCAAATCCATGCGGGACGATAAAGACGACTTCATCAACCTCGGCGAGATCATCGCCGTGTTGCGCGAATACAAATGGGTCATCCTCGCGGTCACCTTTTTTGCCCTCTTCATCGGCGCGGTCACGGCCTTCGTGTCCACGCCCATCTACCGCGCCGACGCGCTGGTGCAGGTCGAGGACAAGAGCAAGGCCAAGGGCGGGCTCGCTGCGCTGCGTGACGTCGAGGCCGTGCTGGGCGACGCCACCTCGGTGGCGGCCGAGCTCGAGATCCTGCGCTCGCGCATGATCCTCGGTCGCGTCGTCGATCGCCTCAACCTCTCCATCCGTGCCACCCCCGACCACTTCCCCGTCTTCGGTCGCGCGCTCGCCCGCCGCTACAGCGGCGAGCAGCCCGCCGCGCCGCTGTTCGGGCTGGACGGCTACGCCTGGGGCGGCGAGCGCATCGACGTGCAAAGCCTCGAAGTGCCCAGCTACCTCCAGGGCCTGCCGCTCACCCTCGTCGCCGGCAACAACAACACCTTCAGCCTCTACGACGACCAGGACCAGCACCTGCTCGACGGCACCGTCGGCCAGGCCGCCGCCAGCGCCGACGGCAAGACCACGCTCTTCATCGCCGAGCTCGTCGCCCGCCCCGGCACCCGCTTCAACCTCGCCCGCGTCGGCCAGACCCAGGCCATCGCCACCCTGCGCGACAACCTCGAAGTGCGCGAGCGCGCCCGCCAGTCCAACGTGATCGAAGCCGCCTACAGCGGCACCGACCGCGCCGAGGTCGAGGCCATCCTCAACGAGATCCTCAACGCCTACCTGCGCCAGAACGTCGAATACCGCTCGGCCGAAGCCGAAGCCACCCTCGGCTTCCTCGCCGCCCAGCTCCCCGAGCTCAAGGGCCAGCTCGACAACGCCGAAGTCGCCTACAACGAATACCGCCAGAACCGCGGCTCGGTCGACCTCACCCTCGAAACCCAGTCGGTGCTCGGCTCCATCGTCAAGGTCGACAACGACATCGTCGTGCTCCAGCAAAAGCGCGACGAACTGCGCCAGCGCTTCACCGCCGAGCACCCCCAGGTCAAGGCGCTCGACTCCCAGCTCGGCCGCCTGCGCGCCGTGCGCGGCACCCTCGACAAGGACGTCAACCGCCTCCCCGACACCCAGCAAACCGCGCTGCGCCTGCGTCGCGACGTCGAGGTCGCCACCGCGCTGTACACCAACCTGCTCAACAGCGCCCAGCAGCTGCGCGTGGCCCGTGCCGGCACCGTGGGCGACGTGCGCATCATCGATTCCGCCGCCACCGCGCCGCTGCCGGTGGCGCCGCGCAAGGCGCTCATCCTGCTGCTGTCGGGCGTGCTCGGCGTGCTCGGCGCGCTCGGCCTGGTGTGGGCCATCCGCAGCCTGCGCGTGGTGGTCGAAGACCCGCAGACCATCGAGCGCGAACTCTCGCTGCCGGTGTACGCCACCGTGCCCGCCAGCCAGAACGAGACCCTGCTGTCGCGCGCCATCGCCCGCGGCAAGGCCGACAAGGGCCAACTGCTCGCCATCGCCCAGCCCGACGATGACGCCATGGAAAGCCTGCGCAGCCTGCGCACCACGCTGCACTTCGCCCTCCTCGGCGCCGAAAAAGGCTCGGTGCTCATCACCGGCCCCGCCCCCGGTGTCGGCAAGAGCTTCATCAGCAAGAACCTCGCCGCCGTCCTCGCCCAGGCCGGCAAGCGCGTCATCGTGGTCGACGCCGACCTGCGCAAGGGCCACATCAACAAGGCCTTCGGCATGGCGCGCGGCATGGGCGTGTCCGACTACATCATGGGCATCATCGAACTGCGCGACATCATCCGGCCCACCGGCATCGACAACTTCTCGCTCATCACCACCGGCCAGATCCCGCCCAACCCGTCCGAATTGCTCATGCACCCGCGCTTCGCGCAACTGCTCGCCGAGCTCGAAAAGCAGTGCGACGTGCTGCTGATCGACGCCCCCCCGGTGCTTGCCGTGTCCGACGCCGCCATCATCGGCCGTCTGGTCGGCGCCACCCTGCTCGTCGCCCGCGCCGGCCGCCACCCCATCCGCGAACTCGAACAAGCCGTCCGCCGCTTCGACCAGGCCGGCGTGGAAGTCAAAGGCTTCGTCTTCAACGGCTTCGACCTCAAGCGCCAGCGCTACAGGTTCGGCTACGAGGGCTACCACTACCAATACAAGTACAAAGCCTAAAAAAGCCCCCCTGTAAAAACGCCCCTGTAGGAGCGGCGGAAGCCGCGAACCCCGCCGCGCACATCGCAACCGCCCGAATTCGCGGCTTCCGCCGCTCCTACAAAACCATATTCGCGGCTGCCGCCGCTCCTACATGCGTTTCACCCGCATCACGCGTTTCACCACCACCTGCGATGTTGCTGTTTTGCAACTGTTTTAACTTTTATGAGGTTCCCACCATGCAAGGGTTGATTGCATTGGCACTTGGCGCTGCGCTGTCCGCTCTCGTCATTCGGGCGATGATCGGCATTGCGCCCAAGGTCGGGCTGGTCGATCATCCCGGCGAGCACAAGCAGCATGAGCATGTCACGCCCTTCGTCGGCGGGTTTGGCGTGCTGGCGGCCTTGCTGGTGGCGGTGGGGATGTTGTTGTGGCTCGACCCGGCGCACGCCACCGCCTGGTTCTCGCTCGCGTTCTGCGGGGTGGTCATGTTTGCCGTCGGCCTCGCCGACGACCGCTGGAAACTGTCGGCCCGCATCCGGCTCGTCATCCAGGCGGGCCTGGCGCTGGTCATGGTGTTTGGCGGCGGTGTGGTGCTGGCCGACATCGGCAATGCCTTCTTCACCGGCGCCATCACCATGGGCTTTGCCGCCGCGGTGCCCTTCACCGTCTTCGGCACCGTGGGCTGCATCAACGCGCTCAACATGGTCGACGGCATCGACGGCCTCTCGGGCACCATCGCCGCCGGCACCCTGGCGCTCATCGCGCTGGTGTCGGGCCTGGGCGGGGAGGGCGGCACCCACCTGATCGCCATGGGCCTGCTCGGCGGCGTCATCGGCTTCCTGTGGTTCAACCTGCGCTTCGGCAAGCAGCACCGCGCCCGCGTGTTCATGGGTGACAACGGCAGCATGACGCTCGGCCTCTTGCTGTGCTGGCTGCTCATCACCATCACCCAGGGCGAAGACGCCCTCGTGCCCCCCATCGTCGCGCTGTGGATCTTCGCGCTGCCGCTCATCGACACCCTCAGCGTCATGTTCCGCCGCATCTGGCTCGGCAAGTCGCCCTTCAGCCCCGACCGCAACCACCTCCACCACCTGCTGCAGCGCGCCGGCTTCCGCGTCGAAAACACCGTCACCCTCATGGGCACCGCCCACCTGGTGCTCGGCGCCACCGGCATCATCGGCGCCTGGATGGGCGTTCACGAAGGCGTGCTCGCGCTCGGCTGGCTCGGCGTGCTCATCGCCTACATGCGCCTCACCGCCCGCCCGTGGCGCTTCGTTCCGATCCTGCGTGGCCTGCATCACATGCTGGGCCTCACCCCGGCGCGCAACATCGGCGTCTTCTTCGGTAACTGCACGCTCGAACACGTCGAGCAGATCAACGCCCTGGTCGCCCCCCAGCTCGACAACCACACCATCTTCCGCACCCGCATCTACCAGCGCGGCGTCGCCAGCGGTCGCCCCGGCACCCGCTACGCCGTGGTGCAGATCATCATCGACGACGAAACCGCCCCGCTGCGCCACCAGGACCTCTACATGCGCCTCATCCGTCGCGCCGTGCGCCCCATCGAAGGCGTCTACGTGCGCGGCTACGTCCACCGCGACAAGCTCAACGACCCCCGCGTCAATGCCGTCCCCATCGCCAACGACCAGCGTACCCGCGAACGCCGCAGCGACGACTGCGCCCTGATCGAAGAGTCCTTCACCTATGTCCGCGACGGCCGCATCGTCGAACAACAGATCAACCACCCCCTGAAACAGCGCCGCCCCACCCTCGACCCCGCCCCCCAATCCCCCCTGTAGGAGCGGCGGCAGCCGCGAACCCAGCACCGACGACATCTGGCGCTCTTGCAAAAGTCTATTCGCGGCTGCCGCCTCTCCTACATAAAAGCCCTGTTCGCGGCTTCCGCCGCTCCTACACAAGCCTTATTCGCGGCTGCAGCCGCTCCTACATCACCTTCACATCAACCTTTTCTCATCTGCCTGCCATGCATACCCTCGACACTCTCAAGCTCGCCATCATCGGCCTCGGTTACGTCGGCCTGCCGCTCGCGGTCGAATTCGCCAAAAAGCGCTCCGTCGTCGGCTTCGACATCAACCAGGCGCGCATCGACGCCCTCAAGACCGGCCACGACGCCACCCTCGAGGTCTCCGACGAAGAACTCGCCGAAGCCACCGGCCTCAGCTACTCCGCCAACCTGCAGGACCTCGCCGCCTGCAACACCTACATCGTCACCGTCCCCACCCCCATCGACGAGCACAAGCAGCCCGACCTCACCCCGCTGGTCAAGGCCTCCGAGACCATCGGCAAGGTGCTCAAGAAGGGCGACATCGTCATCTACGAATCCACGGTGTACCCCGGCGCCACCGAAGAAGACTGCGTCCCCGTCCTCGAAAAGTTCTCCGGCCTCAAGTTCAACGTCGACTTCTACGCCGGCTACAGCCCCGAGCGCATCAACCCGGGCGACAAGGAACACCGCGTCTCCACCATCAAGAAGGTCACCTCCGGCTCCACCCCCGAGGTCGCCGAGCTGGTCGACCAGCTCTACCGCCAGATCATCGTCGTCGGCACCCACAAGGCCGAGAGCATCAAGGTGGCCGAAGCCGCCAAGGTCATCGAGAACACCCAGCGCGACGTCAACATCGCCCTCATCAACGAGCTCGCCATCATCTTCAACAAGATGGGCATCGACACCGAGGCCGTGCTCCAGGCCGCCGGCAGCAAGTGGAACTTCCTGCCCTTCCGCCCGGGCCTGGTCGGCGGCCACTGCATCGGCGTGGACCCGTACTACCTCACCCACAAGGCGCAATCCATCGGCTACCACCCCGAGATCATCCTCGCCGGCCGCCGCCTCAACGACGGCATGGGCGCCTACGTGGTGTCGCAGCTCGTCAAGGCCATGCTCAAGCGCCGCATCACCGTCGAAGGCGCGCGCGTGCTCGTCATGGGCCTTACCTTCAAGGAAAACTGCCCCGACCTGCGCAACACCCGCATCGTCGACATCGTCAAGGAACTCGGCGACTACAACATCCAGGCCGATGTGTACGACCCCTGGGTGGACGTGGCCGAGGCGCAGCACGAATACGGCCTCACCCCGATCGACACGCCGCAGCAGGGTGCCTACGACGCGATCATCGTCGGCGTGGCGCACCAGCAGTTCAAGGACATGGGGGCCGAGGCCATCCGCGCGCTCGGCAAGCCGGAGCATGTGGTGTATGACCTGAAATATGTGATGCCGAGGAATGCGGCGGATCTGCGTCTCTGATCCCGACGCCGTGTTCGCGCCTGCCGGCGCTCCTACAGAAACCGCCACGCGTCGCGGACCTCTTGTAGGAGCTGCGGCAGCTGCGAATGGACCGAAATGGAGACGCCGCGATCGGACCGCGATGCCCTTGTAGGAGCGCCGGCAGGCGCGAATACGGCCCCACACCCCGCCACAACGCCCCTTGTCATCGCCCCGCGCCAAACACCCGACCGCCCCAACTTGAAACCGCCGCCCGCCACCTCTTCCGCCCGATAGCCCTCGCCACCGCCTTCCGATAGAACGACTCGCCCCCTCACACGCCGGTCATGCAATCGGACTATCATTCCGGCCTCGTTTCTGCCCGACATATTCCTCGGAGATAGCCATGCATCACGCCCCCCCGATCACCGACCGCAAGATCCGCTTCGCCCTCGTCGGCTGCGGTCGCATCGCGCAGAACCACTTCGCCGCCATCGAAAAGCACGCCGACCGCTGCGAGCTCGTCGACGTCTGCGACACCAACCCCGCCGCGCTGCAGGCCGCCGTCGCCAAGACCGGCGCCAGTGGCCACGCCAAGCTCGCCGACCTGCTCGCCAGCACCACCGCCGACTGCGTCATCCTCACCACTCCCAGCGGCCTGCACCCGGCCCAGGCCATCGAGGTGGCGCAGGCCGGCAAGCACGTGATGACCGAGAAGCCCATGGCCACCCGCTGGCAGGACGGTC
>JAKLLJ010000014.1 GCA_023150215.1 Thauera sp.
TCGCCTTTGGCGAGCAGGTCCTACCCGCCGCGGTGATCCTGTTCCTGGTCGAGAACGTCCTGCACTTCGCGATCGCCACCTGGTGGCTCGGCCACAGCCCCAAGCTGTGGCGGCTCCTGCGCGAGCCGGTGATCGTCGCGGGCATCGCCGGCGTGCTGGTGAGCCTGTCCGGCGTTGCGCTGTGGCCGCCTTTCCTGTCGGCGATCAAGATCGTCGCCGACGTGTCGACCGGCCTGATGCTGTTCTCGCTGGGCGTGCGCCTGAATACCGCACCCTTTGCGGAGTGGCGGATCGGCATCGTCGGGGCGGTGGCGACGCCACTCACCGGGATGCTGATCGCCTACCTCTTCTGCCTCGTCTTCGGCCTGCCACCCGCAGCGACGAACATCCTGCTGGTTTTTGGCGCCTTGCCGCCGGCGGTACTGAACTTCATGTTCGCCGAGCGCTACGCCCAGGAGCCGGAAAAGGTGGCGTCGATCGTGATCCTCGGCAATCTGGTCGCCCTGCTGTCGATTTCGCTCGCGCTGGCATTCAGCCTGGCCGCCTGATCCGGTCGGGGCCACGGAGAGCAGCTGTGCAGTGCACGCAAGCGACGGGGACGGGCGGCGTGCGGGGTTTTTCGTCGTCAACCGAGGAGTGCGCCACGGCGCACTCCTCTTGCCCGTGGTATAGAAGGCGTCCGGATTCCATGCGCACAAGGACGCTCCCATGAGCAGCACGCCTGATACCCCAGTCGTCTTCGGTACCGAGGACCTTCTGCGAAGCCTATGCGATTCGGTCGCGAAGGTGCTCACCGTCGCGACGCAAAGCGAGATCCGTTACTCGGGCATGGTGCAGCGCATCACGAAGACCTGCCTCAAGCCGGACATCGGCTGCTTCGTGCTCTTCGACGGTGGCTTCTCGGGGCTGGTGGTGATCAACTTCTCGGCCGCCGCGGCCATGGAGCTTTACGAGAAGTACATGGTCGGCATGGGGATGGCGAAGGGCGAACTGGCCGTTTCGCACACGGCAGACGACGTCGGCAACGTCATGGGCGAACTGATGAACCAGTGCGTCGGCGCCTTTACCGGCAAGGTGGGCCGCGAGTTGCAGACCCACATCACGCAGAACCAGCCCAAGATGCTGGTGCTGAACAAGCAGGTGATCGTCAGTGTCGATACCAACATCGACAACCCCGAGATGCGGCGGGTGACCTTCTACACCGGCCAGCACAACATCTTCTACCTCGAACTGGCGGTGGATCACACCGAGTTCATCAAGCTGAAGGATTTCGAGGTACAGGAAATCGTCGACCCGGATGCGTTGATGGAGCAGGCGCGCGGCTCGTCCGCGAACGTGCCGGCCGCTGCGGCGCCTGATGAGCAGGACGAACTCCTCAAGTCGCTGGGCATGTAGGGGGCGTGTCGGGTACGACGGCGCCTTCCTCGCGTCACTTGTTCACCACCCTTTGCACCAGGGTCGCGCCGCCTGCGGTGAGCAGGTAGCCGACGACCGCAAGAAGCACGGTGAACTTGAGCCCCGCGCACCACGTCGCCAGCCTGGCCAGCGCGTCGGAGGCGCCATGGTCGAGCATCCTCAGCATGCTCAGGTTCTCGACCGCATCCAGCGGTATGGCAGCCAGTACCGCCCAGGCGACGAACACGCCGATCATCGGCACTGGATTGGACGGCGCCGCGGCAAGCATCGCGCACCCCAGCGACAGCGCCAGCGGATAGCAGAGCAGGAAGAGGAAGTCCCACCGCGTCTGCAGCCGCAGCACCGCCTCCAGACCCTCCCACGCGGTGAGGATCTGCGCTGCCCGCTCGCCTGACCAAGCGAACTCCAGCGCCAGGATGCCCGCCGGCTCGCGCACCTTGAGGAGCGCATCCAGCGGCCCCAGGCGGACGAACATGACGATCGCCGCGACGGCGGTCAGTGCCGCCAGCAGCAGCCAGCGATGAGGCAGGCCGAGGAGTGTGGCGAAGGGGGGAGTGAGCGTGCTCATCGAAGGTCTCCACAAGCGAGTGTGTGCAAGGGCTGGCGATGTTGCCGGCGCGGATATCGAGGCGCTTCAAGGCCCCGCCCTGCTCATTCTGAACCCGCTCGGTGCCTCCCCGGTCCATTCGCGGAATGCCCGCGCAAAGCTCTTCTCGCTGTCGAAGCCGACCGCTGCGGCGATCTGCTTCACCGGCTTGCTCGTCTGCAGCAGCAGCCTGATCGCGCGTTCGCGCCGCGCCTCGTTCTTCAGCCGCTGCAGCGACACGCCTTCCTCCTTCAACTGCCGGTGCAAGGTGCGTACCGAGGTGTTGAGCTGGGCGGCGACATCCTCCGCAGTGTGCGCGGCGGCCGGGTCGGCGGCGAGGAGCTGGGCGACGCTGTGCACCAGCAGGCGGTCACGGCGGTATTGCAGCACGGTGAGCGGCAACGCGTGCTGCAGCATGGCCTGCAGCGCCTTCTCGTCGCGGCGCACCGGCAATTCCAGATAGCGTGCGTCGAAGGCAAGGCCGGCCGCGGCAGCCTCGAAGCACACCGGGCCGGGGAACAGGTAGCGGTAGGCCTCGGCGTGCGCCGGGGCGGGGAAGGGGAGGGTGGTCCCGGCGAGCGCAATGCGCGAGTCGACCAACCAGCAGGCGTAGCCGAGCAGGTAGCGCAGCGTGCTGACCAGGCAGAACTCGCGCAATTCGCCGAGCTGGGTGTGCTCGGTGATGTGGATGGCGGCCGTGCCGCGTTGTTGGGAGAACGCCAGCACGATGTCCTCGGTGAGCAGGCGATGGTGGCGGCACCAGCGCTTGAGTGCCACTTCGAGCGTCGGCGCAGTGAGCGACGCCCGGCACAACATGCCGTAGCTGCCCCAGGGCAGCCGGCGCGAGAACCAGCCCAGTGCCTCGTCGTCGAGCTCCTGCATCGCCACGCCCGAGAGCAGCTCCATCTGCGCGGCGGTGACATGTGCGGCCGGATCTTCCAGCAGCGCGGGCGGGATCCGCGCCTGCGCCAGCGCGCTGGCCGGATCCATGCCCCGCAGCCGATACCCGGCGACGATCGCACGGATGAAGGCGATCGGCGTGGCGGCGCGGCCGCGGGTGAGTTCGGCGGGCGAGGGGGCGAGGATCTTCATGTGCCGGAATGCTAGCCGGCGTGGCACGAATTGCAACCTCGATGGCACTCGCCGCGCGAGCGGCCCGGTTAATCTCGCGCCATCCGCGGGCATGCGCCGTCCATAATGGATTTTCCGCGCACCGCCCCACGCGCCAGGACAACCTCGAGAAGGAGACACCCCATGAACGTGCCCAGCCTGAACTTCAACCTCGGCGAGACCATCGACGCCCTGCGCGACACCCTGCAGGCCTTCTGCGCCGCCGAGATCGCCCCGCGCGCGGCCGAGATCGACCGCGTCAACGAGTTTCCCGCCGACCTGTGGAAGAAGCTCGGCGACCTCGGCGTGCACGGCATGACGGTGAGCGAGGAGTACGGCGGCACCGACATGGGCTACCTGGCGCACATCGTGGCGATGGAGGAGATCTCGCGCGCCTCGGCCTCGGTGGGCCTGTCCTACGGTGCCCACTCCAACCTGTGCATCAACCAGATCCGCCGCAACGGCACCGAGGCGCAGAAGCAGAAGTACCTGCCCAAGCTGATCGCGGGCGATCACGTCGGCGCGCTGGCGATGTCCGAGCCCAACGCCGGCTCCGACGTGGTGTCGATGAAGCTGCGTGCCGACCGCAAGGGGGACCGCTTCATCCTCAACGGCAGCAAGATGTGGATCACCAACGGCGGCGACGCCGACACCCTGGTGGTCTACGCCAAGACCGACATCGCTGCCGGGCCGAAGGGCATCACCGCCTTCGTCATCGAGAAGGGGATGAAGGGCTTTTCCCACGGCACCCACCTCGACAAGCTCGGCATGCGCGGCTCCAACACCTACCCGCTGTTCTTCGACGACGTCGAGGTGCCGGTGGAGAACGTGCTCGGCGGCGAGGCCAACATCGGCCGCGGCGTGCAGGTGCTGATGTCCGGCCTGGACTACGAGCGCGCGGTGCTCTCCGGCGGCCCGCTCGGCATCATGGCGGCGTGCATGGACGTGGTCGTGCCCTACCTGCACGAGCGCAAGCAGTTCGACACCGCGATCGGCGAGTTCCAGCTCATGCAGGGCAAGGTCGCCGACCTGTATTCCACCTGGAGCGCCTGCCGCGCCTACGCCTATGCCGTGGGCCAGGCCTGCGATCGCACCGATCATGCGCGCAGCCTGCGCAAGGATGCCGCCGGGGTGATCCTGTACACCGCCGAGAAGGCGACCTGGATGGCCGGCGAGGCGATCCAGACCCTGGGCGGCGTGGGCTACACCAACGAATACGCCGCCGGCCGCCTGTGGCGCGACGCCAAGCTGTACGAGATCGGCGCCGGTACCAGCGAGATTCGCCGCATGCTGATCGGCCGCGAACTCTTCTCCGAGACCCGTTGAGCGGAGCGCCCTCATGAGCATGATCAAATCCAGCATCAACACCCGCAGCGCCGACTTCCAGGCCAACGCCACCGCCATGCGCGGCCTGGTCGAGGATCTGCGCGCCAAGGCCGCCGAGGTCAGCCTCGGCGGCGGCGAGGCGGCGCGCGCCAAGCACACCGCGCGTGGCAAGCTGCTCCCGCGCGACCGCGTCGGCCACCTGCTCGACCCCGGCACGGCCTTCCTCGAGATCGGCCAGATGGCGGCCTACGGCATGTACGACAACGACGCGCCGAGCGCCGGCGTGATCGCCGGTATCGGCCGCGTGCAGGGCCTCGAGTGCATGATCGTGGCCAACGACGCCACCGTGAAGGGCGGCAGCTATTTCCCGATGACGGTGAAGAAGCATCTGCGCGCGCAGGAGATCGCCCAGGCCAACCGCCTGCCCTGCATCTACCTGGTCGACTCGGGCGGCGCCAACCTGCCGACGCAGGACGAGGTCTTCCCCGACCGCGACCACTTCGGCCGCATCTTCTTCAACCAGGCCAACATGTCGGCCCAAGGCATCCCGCAGATCGCGGTGGTGATGGGCTCGTGCACCGCCGGTGGGGCCTACGTGCCGGCGATGTCGGACGAGGCGGTCATCGTCAAGAACCAGGGCACGATCTTCCTCGGCGGTCCGCCGCTGGTGAAGGCGGCCACCGGCGAGGTGGTGAGCGCCGAGGACCTCGGCGGCGGCGACGTGCATACGCGCATCTCGGGCGTGGCCGACGACCTCGCCGAGAACGACAGCCACGCGCTCCACATCGCGCGCCGCATCGTCTCCAATCTCAACCAGCGCAAGGAGGTCGAGCTGGCGCTCGCCGACAGCGAGGAGCCCGCCTACGACCCCGAGGAGATCTACGGCATCATCCCCGCCGACCCGCGCAAGCCCTACGACGTGCGCGAGGTCATCGCGCGCGTCGTCGACGGCTCGCGTTTCGACGAGTTCAAGCCGCGCTACGGCACCACCCTGGTCACCGGCTTCGCCCGCCTCTACGGCTACCCGGTGGGCATCGTCGCCAACAACGGCATCCTGTTCGGCGAGTCGGCGCAGAAGGGCGCGCACTTCGTCGAGCTGTGCGGCCAGCGCGGCATCCCGCTGCTGTTCCTGCAGAACATCACCGGCTTCATGGTCGGGCGCAAGTACGAGAACGGCGGCATCGCCAAGGACGGCGCCAAGATGGTCACCGCGGTCGCCACCGTGCAGGTGCCGAAGATCACCATGATCATGGGCGGCAGCTTCGGTGCCGGCAACTACGGCATGTGCGGCCGCGCCTACTCGCCGCGCTTCCTGTGGATGTGGCCGAACGCGCGCGTCAGCGTGATGGGCGGCGAGCAGGCCGCGAGCGTGCTCTCCACGGTGCGCCGCGATGGCATCGAGGCCAAGGGCGGCACCTGGAGCAAGGAAGACGAGGAGGTCTTCAAGGCGCCGATCCGCGAGCAGTACGAGGTCCAGGGCCACCCCTACTACGCCACCGCCCGCCTGTGGGACGACGGCGTGATCGATCCCGCGCAGTCGCGCCGCGTGCTCGGCCTGTCGCTGTCGGCCACGCTCAACGCACCGATCCAGCCGACCAAGTTCGGCGTGTTCCGCATGTAAGGGGGCGAGATGAGCTACGAGACCCTGGAGATCGCCCGCGAAGGCGGCGTTGCGACGATCTGGATGAACCGTCCGGACGTGCACAACGCCTTCAACGCGCAACTGATCGCCGACCTCACCGCGGCGTGTCGCGAGCTGGACGCTGACGCCACGGTGCGCGCGGTGGTGCTGGCCGGGCGGGGAAAGAGTTTTTCCGCCGGTGCTGACCTCAACTGGATGAAGGCCGCCGGCGAGGCGAGCGAGGCGGAGAACTTCGCCGACGCGATGCGGCTGGCCGGCATGCTGCGCACGCTCGCCGAGATGAACAAGCCCACGATCGCGCGCGTGCATGGCGCGGCGCTGGGCGGTGGCATGGGCCTGGCGAGCGCCTGCGACATCTGCATCGCCGGGGACAAGGCGGTGTTCGCGACCTCCGAGGTCAAGTTCGGGATCATCCCCTCGGCGATCAGCCCCTATGTGATTCGCGCCATCGGCGAGCGCCAGGCCTATCGCTACTTCCAGACCGCGGAGCGCATCGGTTCGACGCGCGCCGCCGAGCTGGGGCTGGCGCACGAGGCGGTGGCGACCGAGGCGCTCGATACCAAGGTCAAGGAGGTCGTCGAGGCCCTGTTGCAGGGCGGCCCGAAGTCGCAGGCCGCGGCCAAGGACCTGATCCGTGCGGTGGCCAACCGGCCGGTGAGCGACGCGGTGGTGGAAGACACCGCGCGCCGCATCGCCAGCCTGCGCGCCACGCCCGAGGCCAAGGAAGGCCTGGCCGCCTTCCTCGACAAGCGCCCCGCGGCGTGGATCGCCTAGCGAGCGACGGTGCGCTTGCCTCGCCGCAGGCACGCCCGTCCGCATCGATGAAGCGCCTGTTTGTCGTGGGAGCGGGCTTGCCCGCGAATCGCGCTGACGGCCCTGCCCTACGAACATAAGGTTTGGAGACACCATGTTTGACAAGATCCTGATCGCCAACCGCGGTGAAATCGCCTGCCGCGTCATCAAGACCGCCCGCCGCATGGGCATCAAGACCGTCGCGGTCTATTCCGAGGCCGACGCCAACGCCCGCCACGTGCGCTTGGCCGACGAGGCGGTGCTGATCGGTCCCGCGGCGGCGCGCGAGTCCTATCTGGTGATCGACAAGATCATCACCGCGGCCAAGGCCACCGGCGCCCAGGCCATCCACCCCGGCTACGGTTTCCTGTCCGAGAACGAAGACTTTTGCCACGCCTGCGAGCGCGCGGGCATCGTCTTCATCGGCCCGCCGGTGTCGGCGATCCGCGCCATGGGCTCGAAGTCCGAGGCCAAGAAGTTGATGGAAGCGGCCGGCGTGCCGCTCACCCCCGGCTATCACGGCGACGACCAGGAGCCGGGCTACCTGCACCAGCAGGCCGACGCCATCGGCTACCCGGTGCTGATCAAGGCCGCGGCCGGCGGCGGCGGCAAGGGCATGCGCCTGGTCGAGCAATCGGCGGACTTCATCGACCTGCTCGCCTCGTGCAAGCGCGAGGCCATCTCCAGCTTCGGCGACGACCACGTGCTGGTCGAGAGGTACATCACCAAGCCGCGCCACATCGAGATCCAGGTCTTCGGCGACACCCACGGCAACGTGGTGTACCTGTTCGAGCGCGACTGCTCGGTGCAGCGCCGCCATCAGAAGGTGCTGGAAGAAGCGCCCGCGCCCGGCATGACGCTCGAGCGCCGCGCGGCGATGGGCAAGGCCGCGGTCGATGCGGCGAAGGCGGTGGGCTACGTCGGCGCGGGCACGGTGGAGTTCATCGCCAACCAGGACGGCTCGTTCTACTTCATGGAGATGAACACCCGCCTGCAGGTCGAACACCCGGTCACCGAGATGATCACCGGCCTGGACCTGGTGGAATGGCAGTTGCGCGTGGCCTCGGGCGAGAAGCTGCCGCTGGCGCAGGAGCAACTGCAGATCCGCGGCCATGCGCTCGAAGCCCGCATCTACGCCGAGGACCCGGCCAAGGGCTTCCTGCCTTCGACCGGCAAGCTGGTGCACCTGGCGCCGCCCGCCGAATCGCTGCACGTGCGGGTCGACACCGGCGTCGAGGAGGGCGACGAGATCAGCCCGCACTACGACCCGATGATCGCCAAGCTGATCGTGTGGGACATCAACCGTGACCGCGCGCTCGCCCGCATGCTGCAGGCCCTGGCCGACTACCGCGTGGTGGGGGTGGCCAACAACATCGAGTTCCTGTCGCGCCTGACCGCCTGCCCGGCCTTCGCCGGCGCCGACCTGGACACAGGCCTCATCGAGCGCGAGAAGGCCTACCTCTTCCCCGCCGAGGGGGACGTGCCCGCCGAGGTGCTGCAGATCGCAGCGCTCGCCGAGTTGTTGCGCGAGACCGCGCTCGCCGACAGGCGCGCCCAGCGCACCGCCGATGCACGCTCGCCCTGGCATGCGCGTGATGGCTGGCGCATGAACGCCACCGCGCGCCGCACGCTGCTGTTCCGTTTCGGCGAGCTCGAGCGCGCGGTGGACGTCGCCTACCTGCCCGGCGCCTGGCGCCTGACCATCGACGGCCGCAGCGTCGAGGCGCGTGGCGAGCTCAATGCGCGCGGCCTGCTGCGCGTGGAGCTCGACGGCACGCGCATGGACGCCACCGTGATCGCCGCCGCCGGCCGCCGCCACGTCTTCGCCAAGGGCCGCGCCTGGCAACTGGCCGCGGTCGATGCGCTGCACCACGGCGGCGAGGGCGGTGGCGCCGAAGGTGGCCTGCTGGCGCCGATGCCGGGCAAGGTCATCGCCCTGGTCGCCAGCGAGGGCGCCAAGGTCGAGAAAGGCGCGCCGCTCTTGATCCTGGAGGCGATGAAGATGGAGCACACGATCACCGCGCCGGCAGCTGGCACGGTCAAGGCCTTCCGCTTCGGCGTCGGCGATCAGGTCGGCGATGGCGCCGAACTGGTCGATTTCGAGGCTGCCGCCTGAGGCCGACACCGCGCCGCTCGCGCGTGTCAGGCCCGGCGCGGCCGGGGAGGATACGGCGTGGCCGGAGGATATTCGGGGCGGGCGGGAATGTGCGGCGCTGAAGATCGCGACTTCCGTCGCCCCTAAAAAAACCGCAGGGTTTTCTGTAGGAGCGACGGAAGTCGCGAATAAAAGAGGTTCCGCGGTGATGCCGGCGACCGCAAGAGACGACCGCAAGGGACGACCCCCATCGCGAGCGCGACATCCCGCTCGATGACGAGAACAGGAGAGAGGACGACACGATGAGCGACACCCAGAGCTATGTTCACGGCGCTTCCGCCAAACCCCTGATTGGCCAGACCATCGGACGCTTCTTCGACGAGGCCTGCGCCCGCCATGCCGAGCGCGAGGCGCTGGTGGTGCGCCACCAGGGCGTGCGCCTGAGCTACGCGCAGCTCAAGAGCAAGGTCGACGCGCTCGCCTGCGGCCTGATGCGCCTCGGCCTTGCGCCGGGCGAGCGCATCGGCATCTGGTCGCAGAACACCCTGGAATGGACGCTGACCCAGTTCGCCACCGCCAAGGCCGGCCTGGTGCTGGTGAACATCAACCCCGCCTATCGCCGCTCCGAGCTCGAATACGCGCTCAACAAGGTCGGCTGCCGCGCGCTGGTGCTGTCGCCTGCCTTCAAGACCAGCAACTACCTTGAGATGATCGCCGACCTCGCCCCCGAGCTCGGCCACTGCGAACCCGGCCTGCTGCGCAGCCACCGCCTGCCCAGCCTGGAGATGGTGATCCGCATGGGTGCCGAGACGTCGCCCGGCATGATCAACTTCGACGAGCTGCTGCGCGCGCCGAGCCGCGAGGAGCTCACCGCGCTCGCGGTGCTGTCCGAGAAGCTGCAGTTCGACGACCCGATCAACATCCAGTTCACCTCCGGCACCACCGGCCACCCCAAGGGCGCGACCCTGTCGCACCACAACATCCTCAACAACGGCTTCTTCGTCGGCGAGGCGATCAAGCTGATGCCCGGCGACCGGCTGTGCATCCCGGTCCCGCTCTATCACTGCTTCGGCATGGTGATGGGTAACCTCGGCTGCCTGACCCACGGCGCCACCATGGTCTATCCGGGCGAGGCCTTCGAGCCCCTGGCGGTGCTGGAGACCGTGGCCCAGGAAAAATGCACCGGCCTCTACGGCGTGCCCACCATGTTCATCGCCGCGCTCGATCATCCGCGCTTCGCGGAGTTCGACCTTTCCAGCCTGCGCACCGGCATCATGGCCGGCAGCCCGTGTCCGATCGAGGTCATGAAGCGGGTGATCGGCAAGATGAACATGTCCGAGGTGACCATCGCCTACGGCATGACGGAGACCTCGCCGGTGAGCTTCCAGAGCGGCACCGACGACCCCATCGACCGCCGCGTATCCACCGTGGGCCGCATCCAGCCCCATCTCGAGGTGAAGATCGTCGACAACGAGGGCCGCATCGTGCCGCGCGGCCAATCCGGCGAGTTGTGCACCCGAGGCTATTCGGTGATGCTCGGTTACTGGGACGACGAGGCCAGGACGAAGGAGGCGATCGACGCCGGCGGATGGATGCACACCGGCGACCTCGCGGTGATCGACGACGAGGGCTACTGCAACATCGTCGGCCGCATCAAGGACATGGTGATCCGCGGCGGCGAGAACATCTACCCGCGCGAGATCGAGGAGTTCCTCTATGCCCATCCCAAGGTGCTCGACGTGCAGGTGGTCGGCATCCCGGACGAGAAGTTCGGCGAGGAGCTGTGCGCGTGGATCATCGTGCGCGAGGGCGAGCGCCTCTCGGAGGACGAGCTGCGCGACTATTGCAAGGGCCAGATCGCGCACTACAAGATCCCGCGCTACATTCGCTTCGTCGATAGCTTCCCGATGACGGTGACCGGCAAGATCCAGAAATTCCTGATCCGCCAGCGCATGAAGGAAGAGCTCGGCCTCGACGAGACCAAGACCGCCTGATCGCCCCTGCAGGAGCGGCGGCAGCCGCGAATGCCTCCGCAACGGCAATCTTCATGTAGGAGCGGCGGCAGCCGCGAATGCAGCCGCTCGGTGATCGACGCGGGCGACGAAGATCACCGCCTTGTTCGCGGCTGCCGCCGCTCCTGCATTCAGTTGAACACTTTCCGAGGAGATGTCGTCCATGGCGAATTCCATGCTTCCTGCCGCCGTCCGCATCGTCGAGATGGGTCCGCGTGACGGCCTGCAGAACGAGAAACAGCTCGTCTCCACCGACACCAAGCTTGAGCTCGTGCGCCGCCTCGAGCGCGCCGGCCTGAAGGCGATCGAGACCACCGCCTTCGTGTCGCCCAAGTGGGTGCCGCAGATGGGCGACAACGCGGAGTTGCTGCCGCGCGTGCTTGCCGCCGCCGCGCCCGGCGTCGCCTACCCGGTGCTGACCCCCAACCTCAAGGGCTTCGAGGCCGCGCTCGCTGCCGGGGCGAAGGAGGTCGCGGTGTTCGGCGCCGCCTCCGAGTCCTTCAGCCAGAAGAACATCAACTGTTCGATCGCCGAGTCGCTCGCACGCTTCCGCCCGCTCACCGAGGCGGCGCATGCGGCGGGCGTGAAGGTGCGCGGCTATGTCTCCTGCGTGGTCGGTTGCCCCTACGAGGGCGCGATCGCGCCGCAGGCGGTGGCCGACGTGGCGGCGACGCTGCAGGACATGGGCTGCTACGAAGTCTCGCTCGGCGACACCATCGGCGTCGGCACCCCGGCGAGCATCCGGCGCATGCTCGAGGCGGTGGTCAGGCGCGTGCCGGTGGGCAAGGTCGCCGGTCACTATCACGACACCTACGGCATGGCGGTCGCCAATGTCTACGCCTCGCTCGAGATGGGCGTGGCGGTGTTCGACGCCTCCGTCGGCGGCCTGGGCGGCTGCCCTTATGCCGCGGGTGCATCGGGGAACGTTGCCACCGAGGACGTGGTCTGGCTGCTCGACGGGCTCGGCATCCCCACGGGGATCGAGCTCGATGCGCTGGTCGACACCGCCGCCTGGATCAGTGCCCAGCTCGGCCGCGAGCCGGCCTCGCGCGTGGCCCGCGCGGTGCTTGCGAAGCGTGCCAAGGCGGCTTGCGCCTGAGCTCGCCGGGTGCCCGCCACGCCCGGCGCGGCAAGCCCGCGAGGCGGCGGGCGTCGATTCGTTCATAATCGGCCTTGAACTTCGCGAGGCGGTGCGCACGGATGCGCCGCCCCTTGTCAGCAGAGAGATCCACCATGAACGTTCCTTCACCCTGCATCAACATCTGCCGCATGAGCCCGGATACCGGCTGGTGCGAAGGTTGTCAGCGCACGATCGAGGAGATCACGCGCTGGAGCCGCACCGACGATGGCGACCGGCGCACGATCCTCGCCGCGGTTGCGGAGCGTCGTACCTGGCTCCACGAGGCAGCACCGGCTTCGGACGCGCGCGCATGAGCGGCGACGCGCTCTGCGTCGGGGTCTGCATGATCGACTGGGATTCGGGCGTGTGCCTTGGTTGTGGACGAACCGCCGATGAAATCAATGGTGTGCCGGTGCCGACCGCGCGCGATGGGGGCGGCACCCGCGTGCCGCCGGGCGCTGCGGACCCCGGCACGGCCACCCTGCCGGGGGGCGCGCCCTTGCCACCCTGTGTCGCAGCCCAGCTCGGGGAGGGCAGCGATTGAGCGTGCCTGCACCCCTGCCGGCCACGCTGCAGGTCTTCGAGCGCGGCTGGCTGTCGGCCAACAACGTGCTGCTGTTCGACGGCGGCGCGGCGACGCTGGTCGATTCCGGCTACGTGACCCACGCCGCGCAGACCGTCGAGATGGTGCGCGGCGCGCTCGCCGGTCGCGTGCTGGCGCGCCTGGTCAACACCCACTCGCATTCCGACCACATCGGCGGCAATGCCGCCGTGCAACGTGCCTTCGGCTGCACGATCGCGGTCCCCGAAGGGATGGCGAACGCGGTCGCGCACTGGGACGAGGACGCGCTGCTGCTCCGCCTCGCCGACCAGGCCGGGGAACGCTTCACTCACGACGCCACCCTGGCGCCGGGCGAGCGCTTCGTTGCCGGTGAGCTCGAATGGCAGGCGGTGGCTGCGCCCGGTCATGACATGGACGCGCTCGCCTACTACAACGCCGAGCGCCGCATCCTGATCTCGGGCGATGCACTGTGGCGCGACGGCTTCGGCATCCTGTTCGCCGAGGTGCTCGGCAGCGGTGATGCGCTTGGCGAGGCGCGACGCACCCTGGAGGCGATCGGCCGGCTCGCGGTCGACACGGTGATTCCCGGTCATGGCGCAGCTTTCGCCGAGTTCGACGACGCACTCGAACGCGCCTTCGCGCGCATCCTCGCCTTCGAGGCCGATGGCGCGCGCATGGCACGCAACGCGATCCGCGCCTGCCTGACCTTCAAGCTGCTCGAGGTGCGCAGCATGGCGCTCGATGATCTGGTGCGCCATCTCGATGAGACGCCGCTCTATCGCACCGCCAACGCACGCTTCCTCGGGCTCGACGCGGACGCGCTGGCTGGCTGGCTGGTGCAGGAACTCGAGCGTGCCGGGGTGGCCCGCCGCGAGCATGGCGCGCTGGTTGCGAACTGAGCCGATGCCCTCGGCTGCACGGCCTCCCTCCTCGTGTGGCCCCCTTCCGGCACAAGCGCTCCCATGCTCGATCGCCTGATCCATGCCGAGCGTCCCGATGAGCTCCGTCGCGGCCTGCGCTGGCTTTACGGTTTCGTGCGTCCGCAGCGACGCCGGATTGCCGGCCTGCTGCTGCTTTCCTTTGCCGCCACCCTGCTGGTGCTGCTGCAGCCCTGGCTGACCAAGCTGCTGATCGACGAGGGGCTGCTCGGGCGCGACTACCACACGCTGCTGCTGGTCGCGGGGGCGATGATCACGGCCGGTATCGCCGGCACTGCGCTCGCCGGGGTGAACCGCCTGCTGCACACCCGCTTGTCGGGGACGATCCTGCTCGCGCTGCGCAGCGACCTCTATCGCCACCTGCAGACCCTGTCGCCGGCTTTCTACGGCCGCCAGCGCATGGGCGATCTGATGTCGCGCCTCGATGGCGACGTCGCCGAGATCCAGCGCTTCGCGGTCGACAGCCTGTTCGCCGCGGTCAGCAGCGTGATCGGCCTGGTCGGTGCGGTGGCGCTGATGCTCGGGCTGTCCTGGCAGCTGTCGCTGCTGGTGCTGGTGCTGGTCCCGCTCGAGGCCCTGTGGCTGCGCAGCATGCGACGCAAGGTCGAGGCCCGCACCCGCACCGTGCGCGAACGTGCGGCCGACGTCTCGAGCCTCCTGGTAGAGACCCTGCCGGCGATGAAGTTCATCCAGGCCTCGCGTCGCGAGGCCACCGAGCGCGACCGCCTCGACGCACTCGGCGCGCGCTACCTCGACGACCTCCTCGGCCTGCAGCGCACCGAGTTCCTGACTCACGCCGTGCCTTCCACGCTGACCTCGCTGACCCGTGCCGCGGCCTTCATGATCGGCGGCTGGTGGGTGGTCGAGGGTACCTGGCAACTCGGCGCGCTGATCGCCTTCTCGACCTATCTGGGCATGGCCACCGGTCCGGTCAACAGCCTGCTCGGCCTCTATGTCGCGATCCAGCGCATGAGCGTGAGCCTGATGCGGGTCAGCGAACTGCGCGAGGCGCCGGCCGAGGTCGTCGATACGGGCGAGGCGCGGCCGATCCCGCGCACCTGGCAGGGGCGGATCGAGTTCGATGGCGTCGGCTTCCGCCACGGCGGGCGGGCGGAAGCGGTCCTCGATGGTGCGCGGCTGACGATTCCCGCAGGCAGCAAGCTGGCCCTGACCGGCGCCTCGGGCGCGGGCAAGTCCACCCTGATCGATCTGCTCCACCGCCATTACGACCCGCAGGCCGGTTCGATCCGGCTCGATGGCACGGACCTGCGCGCGATCGCGCTCGGCGAGCTGCGCCGCGCGGTCGCGGTGGTGAGCCAGGACATCGTGCTGTTCCGCGGCACGCTGGCCGACAACATCCGCTATGCGGTGCCGCAGGCGGACGAGACCGCGGTGCGCGAGGCGGCGCGGCGGGCGCACCTCGACGAGCTTGTCGCCAGCCTGCCGCAGGGGCTGGAGACGACGCTTGGCGAGCGCGGCCAGCAACTCTCCGGCGGCCAGCGCCAGCGCATCGCGATCGCGCGCGCATTGCTGCAGGATCCCTGCGTGCTGGTGCTCGACGAGGCGACCTCGGCGGTCGATGAGGCGACCGAGGCGGCGATCATCGCCGAGGTGGATGCGCTGTTCGCCGCACGCACGCGCATCCTGATCAGCCACCGCGCGGCGACGCTCGTCGGCTGCGATCTGCGAGTGTCGCTCGAGGGCGGGCGGCTCGATCTGCTGCCGCCCGCGGCAGAGCCGGCCTAGCCATGGTGGCGCGGATCGCCGTGGTCGATAGCGGCTGTGCAGCGGCGCATGCGCCGCAGCTGCGGGCTGCGGCCGCCTTCGTGCTCGATGCTGACGGCGCATGTCGGGTGCCGGCAACGGTCGACGCGCTCGGTCATGGCAGCCGCGTGGCGGACATCCTGCTGCATTGCACGCCGCGGGCCGAGCTGTTGGTTGCCCAGGTGTTCCGCGAACGCCTGACGACCACCGCGGCGCAGGTGGCGGCGGCAATCGACTGGGCGGTGGCGAACGGCACCCAGCTCGTCAACCTCAGTCTGGGCCTGCGTGAACCGCGAACGGTGCTCGCCGAGGCCTGCGCTCGTGCGTTGGCGGCCGGGGTCGTGCTGTGCGCGGCGGCGCCGGCGCGCGGTCAGGCTGTGTATCCGGCGGCTTTCCCGGGCGTGCTGCGGGTGACCGGCGATGCACGTTGCGCGCCCGCCGAGCTCGCCGCGATCGGCTCCGCTCAGGCCGATTTCGGCGCCCATGTTCGTCCGCTCGACGGCCGTCTCGACGGAGCGGGCGCGAGCATGGCGTGTGCCTGGTTCAGCGGCCTGGCGGCGCGCCACTTCGCCGCCGGCGGGCGCGCCGACGGGCTGCGTGCCTGGCTGCTGGAGCAGGCTTGCCACTACGGCGTGGACGACCCGAGGACAAGACATCATGGCGGATGAAAGCATCGTGATCGTCGGCGCGGGGCCGGCGGGCGCAGCGGCGGCGATCGGACTGGCGCGGATGGGCGAGCCGGTGGTGCTGGTGGGCGAGCCGCGCCGCTTCGCCGCGGTCGAGGGCGTGTCGGCGCGCGTCGTCGATGCGCTGCGCGGCCTGGGTCTGCAGCAGGCGCTGGCGGCTTTCGCGCCGCCTGCGCCGCGGAGGGCGATCTGGAATGGTGTTTACACCGAGGCCAACCAGGAAAGCCTGGTGGACCGCCAGCGCTTCGACTGCGGGTTGCTCGACGATCTCGAGCGCCTGGGCGTGCCGGTGCTGCGTGGCCGGGTGACGGCGCTCAATTCGACGGCGGGTCGCCACGAACTGGAGATCGACACCGACGCAGGGGCGCGCACGCTGGCTGCCGGCTTTCTTGTCGAGGCGCGCGGGCGTGCTGCGCCTGCTGGCGGTGCGCCACGGGTGCGCGGGGTGGAGACGGTGTCGCTGCTGCAGTACTGGAGGGGGCCGGCGGGCGAGGCGGGCTCGACCGTGCTCGGCGTCGAGGATGGCTGGATGTGGATGGCTGCGTTGGCCGACGGACGACGTTACCTGCAATTGACGGTGGACGTCGCCAGCGCCGCGCTGCCGCCCAAGAAGGCGCTGGGCGACTACTGCAGCGCGCGTTTTCGGGCGGTCGAGGCGGCGGCGCCCTTCCTGCGTGAGGCGGGGCCGGTTGGTGAACCGCACGCCCGCAGCAGCACGGCGGTTCTCAACGAAGCGGTGGCGGGCGACGACTGGCTCCGCGTCGGCGATGCGGCCATGGCGGTCGATCCGCTGTCGGGCAACGGCATCTTCCAGGCCCTGTCTTCTGCGCTGCAGGCGCCGGCGGTGGTTGCCACACTGCGCCACGACCGCAGCCGTGGCGCGCTCGCGCAGCGCTTCCATTCGCGACGCGTCGAACACCTGTTCCATCGCTTCGCCCGCATCGGGCGCGATTTCTACGCCCAGGAGACGCGCTGGCCGGAGGCGCCGTTCTGGGCCGCGCGCCGGCGCTGGCCGGATGCCGTGCCGCTCCATGCCACGGTGACACCCGAGACCGTTCGCATCGCACGTGCTCCGGTGGTGTGCGAGGGTCGAATCATCGAGGAAGATGTCGTGGTGACGCCCGCGCAGCCGCTCGGCGTGTGGCACGTCGATGGCGTCGCGGTGGCGCCCGTGTTCGAAGCCCTGCGTGCTGCGGGGAACGCTGCGCTCGGACAGGGGGAGGCCGCGGCGCTCCTGTGCAGCCGCCTCGCACTCGAGCCGGCGCGCGTGCGCGCCTTGCTGGCCTGGATGCAGGCCCAGGGCTGGCTCGCCTGAGCGCCGCCGGTGCGAGTGGAGCGGGCTCGTGCGCTTGCGGCTGGGCAGTGCTTGGCGGGCGTTCTCCCGGCCGCCCGGGTCGGGGTTTGCCCCGACGCGGCGGCATCTCATCGAATTGCAACAAGCGGATACAATCGCGGCTCTTTTTCCTGGAATCGCAAACATGCAAGCCACCGTCGACTGGATCAACGGCTGGGTCTGGAGCCCGGCGCTCGTCTACCTGTGCCTGATCGTGGGCCTCTACTTCTCGATCCGCACCCGCTTCATGCAGGTCCGCCACATGGGCGAGATGGTGCGCGCGATGTTCCGCGGAAAGAGCTCCGCCGCCGGGGTGTCGTCCTTCCAGGCGCTGACGATCGCGCTCTCGGGCCGGGTCGGCACCGGCAACATCGCAGGCGTCGCCACCGCGATCGGCTTTGGCGGTCCGGGCGCGATCTTCTGGATGTGGATGGTGGCTTTCCTCGGTGCTGCCACCGCCTACATCGAGTCCGCGCTCGGCCAGATCTACAAGACCGAGCATCACGGCCTGTATCGCGGCGGCCCGGCCTATTACATCGAGAAGGGCCTGGGCTGGCGCATCTATGCAATCGTGTTCGCGGTCGCCACCGTCATCGCCTGCGGCCTGCTGCTGCCTGGCGTGCAGACCAACAGCATCGCTGCCAGCATGGAGAACGCCTTCGGCGTCGCGCCCGCGGTCACCGGCACCATCATCGTGATCCTGCTCGGCCTGATCATCTTCGGTGGAGTGCGCCGCATCGCCCAGGTCACCCAGATCGTGGTGCCCTTCATGGCGCTCGGCTACATCCTCGCCGCGGCGGTGGTGGTGGCGCTCAACGTCGAGAAGGTGCCCGAGGTCATCAGCCTGATCCTGTCGTCGGCCTTCGGCCTGGATGCCGGCTTTGGCGCGATGATCGGCCTCGCCATCCAGTGGGGGGTCAAGCGCGGGGTGTATTCCAACGAGGCTGGCCAGGGCACCGGCCCGCACGCGGCGGCGGCGGCCGAGGTCGCGCATCCGGCCGCGCAAGGCCTGGTGCAGGCATTCTCGGTCTACATCGACACCTTGTTCGTGTGTTCGGCCACTGCCTTCATGGTGCTCATCACCGGCACCTACAACGTGACCGGGCCAGATGGCCAGCAGATGTTCACCGGCCTCGCCAACATTTCGGCCGGGACCGGCTTCACCCAGGCGGCGATGGAGCAGGTGCTGCCCGGCTTCGGCTCGATGTTCGTGGCGGTCGCGCTGTTCTTCTTCGCCTTCACCACGGTGATCGCCTATTACTACATCGCCGAGACCAACGTTGCCTACCTGACGCGCAACCTGCGTTCCGAAGCGCTGATCTTCGTGCTGCGCGTGGCGCTGATCGCGTCCGCGCTTTACGGCTGCGTGCGTACCAGCGATCTCGCCTGGGGCCTGGGCGACATCGGTGTCGGCATCATGGCCTGGCTCAACATCGTCGCCATCCTGGTGCTGCAGAAGCCGGCGCTGCTGGCGCTGAAGGACTACGAGGCACAGCAGGCGCAGGGGCGGATCGAGCCTCAGTTCGACCCGCGCACGCTCGGCATCGACAACGCCGACCTCTGGGTCAAGCGCGCAGACCGTCGCAAGCGCGGCGCTTGAACGCGGTACTGCTTGCCTGAGTGGGCAGGACGACCGCCCGCCGACACTGGGCTATAGTGTCTGCGGGCGTTTTTCATTCGGAAGCTTCAATGCAGATCGTGCTTATCAGCGGCTTGTCCGGCTCGGGCAAGAGCATCGCGCTCAACGTGCTGGAGGATGCCAGCTACTACGTGGTCGATAACCTGCCGGCCGTGCTGTTGCCGCAACTGGTTGCACACTTGCATGGCGCGGGCTGGCGGCGGGTGGCGGTGGCGATGGACATGCGCTCCGGCTCGAGCATCGCCGCCCTGCCGCGGCAGATCGAGTCGCTGCGCGAGACAGTGCGCGACCTGCGCTTCATCTTCCTCGAAGCACGTGACGATGCACTCATCGCGCGTTTCTCGGAGACGCGGCGGCGCCATCCGCTTGCGGTCGAGGGCGTCTCGCTGGAAGAAGCGATCCAGCGCGAGCGCGACGAGCTGGCGGCGGTCGCCGAACTTGGGCACCGCATCGACACCAGCGACTTGCACCCCAACACGCTGCGCGCCTGGGTCAAGGATTTCATCCACATGGCGCCGGCCGATGGCATGACCTTGATGTTCGAGTCCTTCGGTTTCAAGTACGGCATTCCGCTCGATGCCGATCTGGTGTTCGACGTGCGCTGCCTGCCCAATCCGCACTACGATCCTGGCTTGCGTCCGCTGACCGGGCGCGACCAGCCGGTGATCGACTTCCTGCAGGGCGAGCCCGAGGTCGGACGCATGACGCAGGACATCCACGATTTCGTTGCCCGCTGGTTGCCGGCCTACCTGCGCGACAATCGCAGCTATCTGACGGTGGCGATCGGTTGCACCGGTGGCCAGCATCGCTCGGTATATATCGCCGAGTGGCTTGCCGCGCGTTTCCGCAGTCAGGTCGACGTCATCGTGCGCCATCGCTCTTCGGCCCGCAGGGCTGCCGATCGTGCCGCCGGGCGCGTGGACGCGCCAGGGGCCGGAAACGGGCAGTGAAGCCGGACCTGGGAGGCTGGCGAGCGCTGCTGCGCGCGGGCGATGTGGCGGTGGCGGTCGCCGGGCTGGGCGTGTGCGTGTTTGCGCTGCTGACCCTCTGGCGTGGCGGTGCGCCCGATGGCGCGGTGATCCGGGCCGGCGGCAAGGTGGTGGCGGAAGTGGATCTTGTGCACGCGCGCACGATCGAGGTACCTGGCCCGCTTGGCGTGACCGTGGTGGAGATCCGTCCGGGGCGCGCGCGCGTCGCATCCGACCCCGGACCGCGCCAGTATTGCGTGCGCCAGGGCTGGCTGACTCAGGCCGGCGCAGTGGCGATCTGTGCCCCCAACCAGGTGAGCCTGAGCCTGAGCGGGCGCGCGGCAGACTATGACTCCCTCAACTATTGAACTCACGCCCACCAAGGAGGACCGCCGCATCGCCCGTCATGCGGCGGCGGCGATCGTGCTGACCGTGGCCGAGGCGGCGATTCCCTTGCCGCTGCCCGGCGTCAAGCCCGGATTGGCCAACATCGTCACCCTGGTGGTGCTGGCGCGCTGGGGCTGGCGTGAGGCAGTCTGGGTGTCGCTGCTGCGCGTGCTCGCCGGTAGTCTGCTGCTCGGCCAGTTCCTCGCGCCTGGCTTCTTTCTGAGCCTGTCCGGTGCGCTGGCAAGCCTGGTCGTGCTCGGGATGGCGATGCACCTGCCGCAGCGCTGGTTCGGTCCGGTCAGCCACAGCATCCTGGCCGCGTTCGCCCACATCGGTGCCCAGCTCGTGGTGGCGCGCTTGTGGCTGGTGCCGCACGACGGCGTGTTCTACCTGACGCCGGTGTTCGCGCTCGCCGCGGTGGTGTTCGGGTTGGTCAACGGCTTGGTGGCTGCGCGTCTGCTGCAGGAGCTCGTGCAGGGCGAGCGCACGGAGGCAGTGGAACGCTGAGCGCGCCCTGCCGTCCAACAGCGCACAGCCGGCGCTCGATGGCCGGTGCAGCGGATGGAGGCGGGATGCGCGGAACGTGGTGGAAATGGCTGAGCGCGGTGCTGGCGATCATCTGCGGCCTGCTGTTTGGCTGGATTGCCGGTGCTGGTCTGGTGCAGGCCGCGCCCCTCGTGCGCCCGGGCGCGGGTCTTGCGGAGTGCGTGGGTCAAGCGCCGCAAGGGCCGGTGGCCGATCAGCCTCGGCGTGCGTTCAGCCAGTCCAGTGTGCGCTGCCAGCCGTCTTCAGCCTCCGTCTTGCGATAGCTCGGCCGGTAATCGGCATGGAAGGCATGTGGCGCTTCGGGGTACACGTGGATCGTGCTCGCACTGCCCGCGGCCGCCAGTGCCGCGCCCATCCTTTCGACGTCGGCAAGCGGGATGCCTTGGTCCTGACCGCCGTAAAGCCCCAGCACCGGTGCGTGCAGCGCAGCAGCGACGTCGAGCGGATGGCGTGGTGTCAGTGCCGAGGCGGTGCCGGTGAGCCGGCCGTACCAGGCCACGCCGGCCTTCAGCGCCGGGTTATGTGCGGCATACAACCAAGTGATCCGGCCCCCCCAGCAAAAGCCGGTGACCGCCAGTTGCGCGGGGTTGCCGCCCTGGCTCGCCGACCATGCCGCGCAGGCGTCCAGATCGGCCATCACCTGGGCGTCGGGCACCTTGGCGACGATGTTCTGCAGGATGTCGGGGATATTCTGCAGCGTGCGCGGGTCTCCCTGGCGGAAGAACAGTTCGGGTGCGATCGCTAGGTAGCCCTGGTGGGCGAGGCGCCGGCAGACGTCGCGGATGTGCTCATGGACGCCGAAGATCTCCTGGACCACGAGGATCACGGGGAACTTGCCGTCGCCCGCCGGGTGGGCGAAATAGAGCGGCAGGCTGCCGCCCTCGACGGTGATGCTGGCGTCGCCGGTGGCGAGGCCGGTTGCGGGGGTGCTGAGCACGGTGCTGGCATGGACGGGCTGCACTGCGAGCGCAAAGCCGGCGGCGGCGAGCGTGGCGACGAAACCGCGGCGGTCGAGCCGGGCGGCGGGCAACAGGCTGTCGAGCTGGTCGCGGTTGTCGGTGGTCGTGGTGTCGGTGTCGTGCATGGCGTGCATCTCCTCTGTCGCGGCGGGGGCTTTTTATGCCGCGCGTGCTGGTCTTCGGCCGCGCCCGGTAAGGACAGCGCCACCCGCGCGTACGTTCCGCGCCCGAGCGAGGGCGGATGAAGGAGGGGGGCTACGAAGCGGAGCGCATGGCGTTCGCCGGATGCGAAATGTTCGCGGCTTCCGCCGCTCCTACAGGCCTCCGGTACTTCGGAGGTTTCTGTAGGAGCGGCGGAAGCCGCGAACATTCAAGCTGTGCAGCGCGCCATCAGGAGCGGCAGCCGCCATGAATATCCGGCTTGCTGCCTTCCTGCGGCCCGAGGGGTCAGCGCCGGCGCTGCGGCGGCGCGGCGCTCGCGCCTGCGGGACGACCAGGCAGGTGGCGGAAGGTGATGCGACCTTTGCTGAGATCGTAGGGCGACATCTCCAGCGACACATTGTCGCCGGCGATGATGCGGATGTGGTGCTTGCGCATCTTGCCGCCGGAGTAGGCGATCAGGTTGTGACCGTTGTCGAGCGTCACGCGGTAGCGGCCGTCGGGCAGCACCTCGGTGACGGATCCGTGCATTTCGATGAGTTCTTCTTTGGCCATGTCGGCGCTCCTGTAGTTTGGTCCGGCGCCGGCTCGTGTGCCGGGCAGGAAAAGGCCTGCTCCGCCGCGGGCGGGCCTCGGGAGGCCGACTGCGATGCTGTGGCGCAGCTGCGACCGGGAAAAGCGGCACCTGGTCGGCGGGCCGGCTTGGAATGGAATGGTTGCGTGCCTTCAGCATGAGCAAGGCACGTGCAGCGACCGCGAAATCTGAGTGCGTACGCGTGGCGCTCGGGCTCGCTGCGCGGGTGACGATGACGCAAGGCGTCACGCACTGGCTCGCCGGAGTGAATGCGTACATTTCAAACCGGCTTTTTTTCTCGAGCACGACTATACCATCTGGCGCCTTTGCCGTCCATGTGCATGCTGCGCTGCATCATTCCGCCTGCCGCCGCATTGGCGGTGGGGCGGGATGACGCAGCGCCGGATTGCTGCGCGATCCAGGGGGCCGGGCTTGTGCGCTAGGGTGGGGGAGGGGGGCGGAAA
>JAKLLJ010000150.1:0-7549 GCA_023150215.1 Thauera sp.
ATCGACTCGGCCGGCCAGCGCCGGCTCCTTGTCGAGCTCGCGCCGGATCAGGCTCAGGCGTGCATCGATCAAGGCCTCGAGCTTGGAGACACGTGCGGCGGTATCGTAGTTGGAGCGGGAGTTGGTGATGCCGCGACCGAGCACCTGTCCCTTGTCGTCCATGACGACCGCCTTGGTCGTGGTGGACCCCAGATCAATTCCGACGAAACATTCCATGATGCGCTCCTTACGCGGCTGCCAGCGACGCGCCGCTGCGTTTCTGATCGACCATCTGGAAATAGCTTTCCAGGCGGTTCTTGACGTTTGCGTGCGAGAAATAGCGCGGATCGACGAGGTCGGTCTCGATGAACGCAGCGGGCTTGCCGGTCCGCTTCTCGATCTCGCGCATCATCAGCAGCTGACCTGCCGAGAAGCTGTTGCAGCTCTTGATCGAGTTGATCAGCAGGCCGTCGGCCTGGTAGTCGTTCATGTACTTCTCGAGCAGTTCGACGCGCTGCGGCAGGTTGTTGTTGGTGTAGCAACCCAGGCAGTAGTCGGCCAGCGTGCCCAGCGGATCGTTCGGGTCATGGCGGAAGCCCTGGTCGTAGAGGCCGCCCACCTTGGTGTAGGAGCTCGCCACCACCACCGCACCTTCGTCGTAGAACAGCTTCCAGAACTCGCGGAAGCTGGTCCAGTTCGGCGGACCTTCGACGACCAGGCGGTACTTCTCTTCCTTCATGTCGCCTTCGGGCGTGATCGGCCCCTTGCCCTCGCGGATGCGCTGCTCGATCTCCTTGCGCACCAGGTCGTAGTACTCGACCGCGTCGGTGGTGCCACGGAAGGCGGTGAACATCGGGCCGATGTAATACACGCCGCCAAAGTAGGCATCGATCGGCGACGGACGGTTCTTCGCACTCTCGAGCACCCACACCAGGTTGTCCTCGGCCTTGGCCGAGTTCTTCAGGTATTCGCGCAGGCGATCGATGTCGAACTTGACGCCCGAGACCTTCTCGAACATCGGGATGACTTCTTCCTTGAGCTGCTTGACGACGAAGTCACGCATGTTCTTGGTGATCTTGCCGTCGCCCTGATACGGGATCTGCAGCATCACGGTCGGACACTTGTACTCGTGGCGCAGCAGCTCGAACCACTTCATGAAGGTGAAGCAGCCGGTGTAGGACAGCAGCAGCATGTCCGGGGCGGGCATCGGCTTGCCGTTGGGGGCGATGTTGCCGCGCCCCATCATGCCGATGTCGGCCTTGACGTAGGTGCACACGTCCTCGGAGTGGCCGGCCTTCTCGGCGTCCATGATCATGCCGCCCGACACCTTGCGCATGCCGTTCTGGATGGCGTTGGTCTCGGGCAGGTTGTTGACCATGTCGAAGCACATGATCAGCTCGTTGAGGTTGCCCGGGACGAAGGTCGACACGACCTTCTCGCCCGACTCCTTGGTGCCGGTGAGACGATCGTAGTTGCCGGCGATCATCTCTTTCTGCTTCACCATCGAGGGTTCTTTGATGACTTCGGGGGAGGTGGCTGCGCTCATGATTAGCTCCAGAGTTTGATGGAGTCGGCGAAGGTGCCGGCCTGTTCGCGGATCGGCTGCATCTGGCCCGAGTTTTCCGCGTACTTGAACGAGATGTAGGGGACGTTGTGCTCGGAGCAGCGGTCCGCCAGCATCGGGCGTTCGAGCAGCGCCGGGTCGCAGAAGCTGGGCGCGGCGAAGATCACGCCTTCGGCGGCGTTGCTGCGCACCTGCTCGAGCAGGTACTTGCCCTTGTCCTCTTCCTTGTCGTCGTACTTGGCGGCGGTGGCGATCGACTCGTGCAGGAAGGCAAGCGAGAGGTTCTGCATCGGATCGTCGCTGGTCGACACCGGGTTGCGCAGCCAGCGATGCACGATGATGTAGTCGTCATCGACGATGTAGCAGCCGGCCAGTTCGATCGACTTGATCAGGTTGAGCGGCGGCTGCTCGCAGAACGAGCCGTTGATGACCACGCGACAGTTGTCGCGCTTCTGCGCCTGGACCTTGTCGGCTGCGGCGAGATACTCGGTCAGCATCTGGTTGTGCTCTTCCACCGGCAGCACCAGGCCGGCGCGCATCAGCAGATAGACCTCGGACGACGGCACCTTCCACGGCTCGCGGGAACGCATCGCGTACACCGCCTGCACCAGCTTGCGGTTCTCGTTGTAGACCGCGATCGAGGCGCGCAGCGCGTCGTCGGTGATCTTGCGCCCGGACAGGTGCTCGAGACCTTCGCGCAGTTCGTTGAGCTCGTTGGTGTAGTAGCTGCCGCCGACATCGTCGCGATAGTTCTGCGGGACGTCGAAGTAGCGCACGTACTTGCCCGGGAACAGCAGCTTCCACATGCCCGACAGGTTGCGGATGACGTCACAGATGCTGGGGAACAGCATGCCATCGACGAAATCCATGCGCTTCGACAGGCCCAGCTCGATGGTCGAGCGTGGGATGCGACAGATATAGCTCTGGTAGTAGGCGTCGCCGTGGATCACCTCGAGGCCGTCACCGCCACCCATGATGCCGAGCGGTAGCATGCCTGCGGCATGAATGATCTCGCGCGGCACATACACCGGCATGTAGGCGATTACCTTGCGAGAGGGGTCGGCCTCTTTCCACTTTCTTGCGGAAGTGAAATCGAGGTCTTCGTAGAGCGCTTCACAGCGCGCGATGATGTCTGCCGTACTCATGGTCAACGGTTCTCCCAGTTTGCAGGACGCTTCTCGAGAAAGGCCCGAAGACCTTCCACCGCATCGTGGCTAGCCATCAGCTCCTCGAGGTAGAGGGCCTCCACGGTTTCCAGTTTTTGCTTGATCGCCGGCACCCGGTCGCAGCGTGCGGCACGAACCGCGAAACGCAGCGAGCTGGCGCTCAGCGCAGCAAGATGTTCGTCGTACCACTTCAGTGCCGCTGCCTCGGGGTCGTCGGCGAGCACGTCGATGAGCCCGATCCGGTGCGCCTCGACGCCGTCGATGCTGCGCCCGGAGTACAGCAGCTCCTCGGCGCACGACTGGCCGACGCGCGGCGGCAACAGGCAGGAGGCCGCGGGCGCGAACACGCCGAGGCGGATCTCCGGCTGCCCCATGCGCGCATCGGGCGCGGCGAACAGCAGGTTGCCCGCCGCCGCCACTTCGAGTCCGCCGCCGAGGCACTGGCCGCGGATCGCGACCAGGATCGGCACCGGGCTGTCGAGCATCTGCCGCACCAGCGCATGCAGGCTCTTGAGCATCTGCGCGCACTGCTCGGGCATGTGCTCATCGACGCTGGCGCCGAAGCTGAAGTGCGGCCCCTCGGCCTCAAGCAACACCGCGCGCAGCACCGGCGAGGCGAGGTGCGCGCCGAGCGCCTGCTGCAGCGCGCCGATCATCTCGGCATCGACGATGTTCGCCTTCGGCCGCGCCAGGCGCAGGCGGAGCAGACCGCCGTCGCGCTCGAGCGAAACCTTGAGCGGAGTGATCGCCTCGCTCATCACTCGACTCCCGGCATCAGGCTCTCGACCAGCTCGGGCGACCACGGCGTGCCGGCGGCAAGCGCGCGACGCAGGTCGGTGAACTCGATCTCGCGGCCGGTTTCCTTGTTACCCTCGTTGAACGCGCGGAAGCCGGTGCGGGCCTCGTTCATCATGTTCAGCGCGAGCCAGGCGCGGCTGTTTTCCTTGTTGCGGTTCCAGGCATCGAGCTTGGGCTTGCGCAGCTCCTCGAAGCTCTTGGTCAGGCATTCGGGGAAGGTCGCGATCAGCTTCGCGCACAGCTTCTCGACCGCCTCGTCGAGCAGCGACAGGTCGATCTCGCCGCGCTTGAGCAAGGCCTTGCCAGCGGCCAGCTCTTCGCCGGTCTTGAATTCGCCATGGACGATGCGGCCGAATTCGTCGAGATAGCGGTCGGTGATGGCCAGCGGGTTGGGCACGAATTTGCCGTCGACCTTGAGTGCCGGCACGATCTGCGAGCAGATGCCGAGACGGTAGGCCTTGTGCGCCGAGAACGGCTCGCACAGCGTGCCGGAGACCATCGCCTGCTCGCAGCCGATCATCACCGGCAGGAAGTCGGTCGCACCGCCGATCGCCGCCGAGCCGTGCTTGGGACCGGCCTGGCCGAAGTTGGCGAGGTCCTGTGCGACGGTGAAGTCGGCCGCCATGCCGATTTCCTGGCCACCGCCGATGCGCATGCCATTGACGCGGCACACCACCGGCTTGTCGCACCCCAGGATCGCCGACACCATGTCGTTGAAGAGGCGCATGTACTGGCGGTATTCCTGCGGGTTGCCGGCGTAGTACTCGGCGTATTCCTTGGTGTTGCCACCGGTGCAGAAGGCCTTGTCGCCGACCGCGGTGAAGACCACCGAGGCCACGTCGCGCGCATTCGAGGCGGCGCGGAAGGCAAGGATCAGCCCCTTCACCATGTCGGTGGTGTAGGAGTTGTACTGCTTCGGGTTGTCCAGCCAGATCCACGCGTTGTACAGGCCCGGCACCACCTCGCCCTTGAGGTCGCGTGCGGGGCGCTTCTCGTAGACCACGCCCTGGACCACGGTCTCGGGCACCAGGTTGTGATCGACCAGGTGTTTCGGTGCGGTCTGCTCGAGCACGCGTTGCGTCGTTTGCTTCATCTCGTGTGGCTCCTCTGTCTGCGCTCTTGTCGGTGTGTCGGGGGGTGTTGGTCAGGGGGTCAGAATTGCGCGGCGGCTGAGCTTGTGGGCATGGGCGGCCTCGAACACTTCGTTGATCTGCGCGAGCGGGTGACGCTCGACGAAGCTGCCGAGGTCGATCTTGCCGTCGAGCACCAGGTCCAGCGCCGCGGGGTAGTACTCGGGCAGGCAGCCCCAGTTGCCGAGCGCACGGGCATGGAAGGCCATCAGGTTGGAGAGGCGGACCTCGATCCTGTCCATCGTGAAGCCGACCACGGCAAGCGTGGCGCCATGGACCAGCAGGCCATACGCGCTGGTCTGACCGGCGCCGCTGCCGGAGCACTCGAAGATCTTCCAGCGCGTGGTGCGCAGGCCGTTGGCCTTCGCGTGCGCCTCGATCGCCTTCTTGAGGTCGCGCCCGCTGATCTCGCGCGCATTGAGCGTGAGCGCCGCGCCGTGCTTCGACATCTGCTCGAGCTTGACCGGATCGACGTCGATCGCCACCACGCTGGCGCCGAACGCATTGGCGATCTGCACCGCATAGCCGCCGACACCGCCGACACCGATCACGATCGCGACATCGCCCGGCTCGACGCCGGCCTGGGTCACCGCCTGGTAGGGCGTCGTCACCGCATCGGCCACCACCGAGACGTCGGCCAGTTGCAGCCCGGCGGCAGCGAGTCGCTTCTCATCGACCGCACACAGGCCGCGTGCCGGCACCACGACATGGGAGGCGAAGCCGCCCTGGATGTCGTTGCCCGGCATCACCTGGTCGCGGCAGATCGTGCCGTGGCCGGACGTGCAGAGCTCGCAGGTGCCGCAGGGCATCACCGCGGGAATGACCACCGCCTGGCCCATCCACTGCGCGGCAGCGCTGCCGGCACGCACCACCCGCCCGCTGATCTCGTGGCCGAGGGCAAGCGGCAGCGCGTGATTGGTGCGCACACCGTCGTAGAAGTAGCCGAGGTCGGTGTGGCAAACGCCGCAACCGGCGACCTCGACCACGACCTCGCCAGCGCCAAGCTCGCCGATCTCGAACGCGGTGCGGACCATCGGCTCGCCCGGGGTGACCATCATCCAGCGGTACGGGCTGCTGCTCATGTGCGTCTCCATTCCAGTGCGGCATCGAAGCCGCGTTTTTTACGTTGACGTTAACGTTACTTTTCAGCTTTGTTGCGACCGGCTTGGTGGCTGACTGCCAGACATCAGAGGTGGGCCTCACGCCCTGCCCTTGCCTGCTCGCCCCCCGCTTCGAGGTCGCTGAACATCAAGTTAACGTTCGCGTCATTATCTTGTGCCGCGACAGCCGTGCAACCGGATGTCTGCTGCGTTGGAGACAAGTTAAGGCAAGCCGCCAAGACAGCGGTTGACCTAAGTCAACAGATTGACGTTTGCGTCAACGTAAACTTGACCACATCGAGGGTGACCGGTCCGCTGCAATCGCATGACCCGCCTCGCCTCCGATCCAGCGTCGCACCCGGCACGGCCGCGGGCGACGCAAGCGTGGCCCCGAGATGGATCAAACCGGCACCTGCCGGTCCGAAGTCGAACAATGGAGAACGAGGATGACAGCCCGATCGGTTTCAATAACATTCGCTGGCAGCGGCGGTGCGGGGGTGATGACCGCAGGCAACATGCTGCTCGACGCCGCCGGCCGCGCCGGCTTGTACGCCTATATGACGCGCTCGTCCGGCGCGCAGATCCGCGGCGGCGAGGCAGCGGCGATGATGCGTCTGTCGACCACGCCCGTGCAGTCCCACGACGACCACTACGACGTGTTGGTGGCGATCGACTGGCAGAACGTCGGCCGCTTCTCGGCCGAGATTCCGATGACCGCCGACAGCCTCGTCCTCGGCGATCCGGACGGTGGCGACTTCCCCGAGCAGATCCGCGCCAAGGGCACGCGCAGCGCCGACATCCCGTTCAAGAAGATGGCCAAGGAAATCGACGGCGGGCGTCCCAACATGATCGCGCTCGGCGCGGTCGCCGCTCTCGTCGGCCTGCCGGAGGACGCCGTGCTCGGCGTGGTGCGCGATTCGCTCGCCAAGAAGGGGGCGGCCGTGCTGACCGCCAGCGAGGCCTCGGTGCGCGCCGGCATGGCTTTCGCCGCATCCCTGCCGCCCAGCCCGCGCCTGACCGCGACACAGAGCCAGGGTGAACGCCTGTGGAGCATCACCGGCAACGAGGCTGCGGGCCTCGGCGCGGTGCGCGGCGGCATCCGCTTCGTCGCCGCCTATCCGATCACCCCCGGCACCGAGGTGCTCGAGTGGCTCGCGCCCAACCTCGCCAAGCTCGGCGGCGTGCTGGTGCAGGCCGAGGACGAACTGGCCTCGGTGAACCAGATCATCGGCGCGTCCTACGCCGGCATCCCGTCGCTGACCGCCACCTCGGGTCCCGGCCTCGCGCTGATGATCGAGTCGCTCGGCCTGGCGGTGGCCTCCGAAACGCCGATCACCGTGGTCAACGTGATGCGTGGCGGCCCCTCCACCGGGATCCCGGTCAAGTCGGAGCAGAGCGACCTCAACATCGCGCTCTACGGCCTGCACGGCGACGCCCCCCACCTGGTCGTCGCCCCCAACTCGCTCGCCGACTGCACCTTCGCCACGCAATGGGCGGTGCATCTGGCCGACAGCCTGCAGACCGCCGCGATCGTGCTCTCCGACCAGTCGCTCGGGCAAAGCCGCGCGACCATCTCGCCACCCGCCGACCCGGGTTTCCGCGCCGTGCGCCTGATGCCCGAAGGTGAGCTGGCCGAGCGCTACCGGCGCTATGCCAACACCGCATCGGGCGTGTCACCGATGGCCGTGCCGGGCATGAAGGGCTATCAGTACACCGCGGACGGCCTCGAGCACAACGAGTCCGGCACCCCGTCGAGCGCGGCAGCCGACCACAGCAACCAGCTCGACAAGCGCCTGCGCAAGCTGGCGGTGC
>JAKLLJ010000150.1:7559-7904 GCA_023150215.1 Thauera sp.
CGACTACGGCACGCACGGGGCCGACATCGAGGGCGACGGTGACATCGCGGTGCTGACCTGGGGCTCCACCACCGGCCCGGTGCGCGAAGCGCTCGAACGCTGGCGCGCCAGCGGCGGCCGCGCGCGCCTGGTGTCGATCCGCCTGATTTCGCCGGTGCGCCCCGAGCAGCTCGCCGCCGCGCTCGAGGGCGTGTCGCGCGTGCTCGTGGTAGAGCAGAGCCACGGCGCCCAGTTCCATCGCTACCTGCGCGCGCACTACGACCTCCCGGGCAGCGTGCGCACCTTCCACCGGCCCGGCCCGCTGCCGATCCGTCCCAACGAAATCTTCCGCCAACTGGCCGACTG
>JAKLLJ010000151.1 GCA_023150215.1 Thauera sp.
GCCGTGTTCGCGGCTGCCGCCGCTCCTACAGAGCCAGGCAGGCGCCACCACCACGATGACCCGCCCCGGTCGTTTGTAGGAGCGGCGGCAGCCGCGAACGCAGCGCTTCGCTCTCCTACGCCGCCCATCGCCTTGCCTGCGGCGGGTTCGCGGCTGCCGCCGCTCCTACATTCAGCAGTGCCTGTCTCGGCGCTCGCGACTGCCTGAGCCTCCGGTGACGCGCATCACGACTGCCGGCGGCGCACCCGCAGGATCTGGCGCGAGATCCAGAACATCGGCAGCAGCCCGACCGCGACGATGATCAGCGCCGCGGTCGAGGCCTCGGCCAGACGCTCGTCGGCTGCCAATGTGTGGGCCTGGGTGGCCAGGGTGTCGAAGTTGAAGGGGCGGATCACCAGCGTCGCCGGCAACTCCTTCATCACGTCCACGAACACCAGCAGGCCGGCGGTGAGCAGGCTGCCGCGCAGCATCGGCATGTGCACCCGGCGCAGGGTCGCCCACTTGCCGAAGCCGAGGCTGCGCGAGGCATCATCCATGCTGGGGGTGATCTTGCCCAGGCTGGACTCCACCGTCTGTAGCGCCACCGCCAGGAAACGCGCGAGATAGGCGTAGATCAGCGCGGCGATGCCGCCGGTCAACAGCAGTCCGGGATTGCTGCCGAAGGCCGCCTCCCACGACTGCGCAAGCCAGTTGTCCACCCGCGTGAGCGGGATCAGCACGCCGACCGCGATCACCGAGCCCGGCACCGCATAGCCGAGGCCGACGATGCGGTTGAGCGCGTGCGGCAGCCGCGAGCGCGCCAGCCGCGCCGCATAGGCCAGCAGCACCGCCAGCACCACCGCAGCCCCTGCGGTGAACGCGGCGAGCACGAAGCTGTTGCGCGCAAGCTCGACGAAGCGGGCGCCGAACTGCGCGTCGCCCTCGAGAAAGGCCATCCGCAGCAGCAGCCCCGCCGGCAGCAGGAACCCGAGCAGCAGCGGCATGAAGCAGGCGAACGCGGCGAGCAGCCCGAGCGGCAACGGCAGGCGCAGGCGCATCGGCATCGCCGCCTGGCGCGACGTATTGTTGAAGCGCGCCCGCCCGCGCGACAGGCGTTCGAAGGTGAGCACCAGGACCACGAAGGCGAGCAGCGCTGCCGACAACTGCGCCGCCGCAATCCGGTCGCCGAGCGAGAACCACGCGCGGTAGATGCCGGTGGTGAAGGTCTGCACGCCAAAGTAAGACACCGTGCCGAAGTCGGCCAGCGTTTCCATGAGCGCGAGCGCGGTGCCCGCCACCACCGCCGGCCGCGCCAGCGGCAGCGACACGCGGAAGAACGAGCCCCACGGTCCCAGGCCGAGCGTGCGCCCGGCCTCGAGCATGCCGCCTGCGCGTTCGAGGAAGGCGCTGCGCGCGATCATGTACACATACGGGTAGAGCACGAACATGAACATCGCCACGGCGCCGCCCACGGTGCGCACATCCGGGAACCAGTAGTCACCGCGCCGCCACGCGAAGGTCTCGCGCAGCCAGCCCTGGACCGGCCCGACGAACTGCAGGAAGTCGGTGTAGACATAGGCCATGACGTAGGCCGGCATCGCCAGCGGCAGCACCAGCGCCCATTCCATGAAGCGGCGCCCGGGAAAATCGAGCATCGTGGTCAGCCAGGCCGTCGTGACGCCGATCGAGGACACCCCCAGCCCCACCCCGATGCACAATACTAGGGTGTTGAACAGGAACTCGCCGAGCACCGTGTCGGCCAGGTGCGACCAGGTGGCGCCGGTTTCGCCGACGAAGACGTTGGAGAACACCGATAGCACCGGCGCCGCGATCAACGCCGCCACCACCACGGCGGCGATCGTCAGCGAAGTTCCCTGCATGCGTGCCGCGCCCCGACCCAATGTTGAGCTCATCCCGTTCCCGTGATCCGGACGGGCGCCGGAAATCGGCGCCCCCTTGCGCGGCGAATTATAATTGATCGCATTTGGAACACCGGGGTGCAATAATTCCTCTCGCCAGCCGCCGGCACCGCTTCACCGGGCCGTAACGCCGACCCGCAGTGTGACGAGACTCGGCAGATCCGGGGTTTGCAGCAGCGGCGGCGCAAGCCGCGCGTCTTTCTCACCGTGTTCCTCGCGATGGCGTCAAACCGCCCCGCGTTCACATCGATCTTCCCGACCGAGATGTCCCACCTCGACCTATCCCGAATCGACCTCGCCTTCGGCGCCCATGTCGTCGTGCGCCAACTGTCACTGCAGCTCGACCAAGGCCGCATCGGCTGCCTGCTCGGCCCCTCTGGCTGCGGCAAGACCACGGTGCTGCGCTGCATCGCCGGTTTCGAGCGCCTGGCGGCCGGCGAGATCCGCCTCGACGGCCAGGTGGTGAGCACGCAAGCTCACATGCTGCCCCCCGAACGCCGCCGCATCGGCATGGTGTTCCAGGACTATGCGCTGTTTCCGCACCTGTCGGTCGCAGACAACATCGGCTTCGGCCTGCGCCGCGACAGCGCGCCAGTGCGCCAGGCTCGCGTCGACGAACTGCTCGCGCTGGTCGGCCTGTCCGGCCAGGGAGGCAAGTTTCCGCACGAGATGTCCGGTGGCCAGCAGCAGCGCGTCGCGCTCGCCCGTGCCCTGGCGCCCAAGCCCAGCCTGCTGCTGCTCGACGAGCCCTTCTCCAACCTCGATGTCGAGTTGCGCGAGCGCCTGTCGTACGAAGTCCGCGAGATCATCAAGGCCACCCACACCACCGCGATCCTGGTCACACACGACCAGCACGAAGCGTTCGCGGTCGCCGACGAGATCGGCATCATGAACGAGGGCCGCATCCAGCAATGGGACACGCCCTACAACCTCTACCACCGCCCGGTCAACCGCTTCGTCGCCGACTTCATCGGCCAGGGCGCGTTCCTGCGCGGCAAGGTGCTCAACGACCACCAGGTACAGATCGAACTCGGCGTGCTCGACAGCGCGGTGCCGCTGGTGTGCTGCGCCGACTGCGCCGGCTGCGTGCAGGGCAGCCCGGTCGATGTGCTGCTGCGTCCCGACGACCTCGTGCACGACGACGCCAGCGCGCTGCGGGCCGAAGTGGTGCACAAGGCCTTTCGCGGTGCCGACATCCTGTACACCCTGCGCCTCGAAGGCGGCGCCCGCGTGCTCTCGCTCGTCCCCAGCCATCATAACCACGCGCTCGGCGAGCGCATCGGCATCCGGCTAGACGTCGATCACGTGGTCACCTTCCAGGACGAACATACCGGATCCGGTCACGCCGCGCATCCGCAAGCCCTCGCGACATGATCTCCTGGCTGGGCGCCGAGCCGGTTTTCCCGGCCGACGAGCGCGCGCTGCGCGAACCAAACGGTCTGCTCGCCGCCGGTGGCGCGCTGAGTCCGCAGTGGCTGCTCGCGGCCTATCACCGTGGCATTTTCCCCTGGTTCAGCGAGGGCGAGCCGATCCTGTGGTGGACGCCCGACCCGCGCCTGGTGCTGGTCCCGGGCGAGTTCCACATCAGCCATTCGCTGCGCAAGACACTGCGCCGCCGGCGCTTCGAGGTGCGTGCAGACACCGATTTCGCCGCCGTGCTGCGCGGCTGTGCCGCACCCCGCCCGCCCGTCCCGGGGACGTGGATCACGCCGGCGATGCAGGCGGCCTATCTGCGCATGCACGAACTGGGCCATGCGCACAGTGTCGAATGTTGGAGGGAAGGTCGCCTAGTAGGCGGGCTGTACGGCATGGCGATCGGTCGCGTGTTCTTCGGCGAGTCGATGTTCGCGTGCGAGACCGATGCGTCCAAGGTTGCCCTCGCCCACCTCGCCCGGCTGCTCGCAAATCGCGGCTATGGCATGATCGACTGCCAGATGACCACTGCGCACCTGCTGTCGATGGGCGCACGCGAGATTTCTCGCGCACGCTTCACCGCCGCCCTGCGCCAGTGGGCCACGGAAGGTCCGCCGCCGCAGCGCTGGGCGGCGGATACGATGGACGATCTCGAGTGGGACTGAAGCGCAGGCCGCCGTCTGCACACCGCATGCGATGAAACAGGATTACCCCTACGCGCTGATCCAGTTCTATGCCACCGCGCCCTACGCCTGCTCCTACCTGGCGGGGCGCAGCGCGCGCTCGCAGGTCGCCACCCCGGCGCACCTGATCGATCCGCAGATTTACAGCGAACTGGTCCGTCGCGGCTTTCGCCGCAGCGGCGTCTTCACCTACCGCCCTTATTGCGACCAATGCCAGGCCTGCGTGCCGGTGCGCATCCCGGTCGAGCGCTTTCGCCCGGATCGCAGCCAGCGCCGCGCCTGGGCCCGCCACGCCGACCTCATCCCGATCGAGCGCGCGCTCGAGTTCACCGAGGAGCACTACCAGCTTTACCAGCGCTACCAGGCCGCTCGCCATTCGGGCGGCGGCATGGACCTCGACAACCGCGAGCAATACGCCCACTTCCTGCTCCAAAGCCACGTCGACACCCGACTCGTGGAGTTCCGCAGCTACGGCATGCTGCGCATGGTGAGCGTGATCGACCGGCTCAGTGACGGACTGTCGAGCGTGTATACCTTTTACGATCCCGAGCAGCCACGCAGCGCCTTCGGCACCTGGGGCATCCTGTGGCAGGTCGAAGCCTGTCGCGTGCTCGGGCTGCCGCATGTTTACCTCGGCTACTGGATCGAGCAAAGCCCGAAGATGGCCTACAAGGCACGCTTCAGGCCGCTCGAGGCGCTGATCGACGGCACCTGGCAAGCGCTGCCCATCACATCCGAACGCCCCCGGGGCTGACCCGGCGCCCCTGACCCACACCGGCAGCGCTTGCGCGCCCCGGTCCGCAACCCTACTCGTCGCCCTCCCCCGATCCTCTAGGAAATCGCCCGCCCGCTGCTGTTCGCATTCGACCCCGGGAGCGCACACAACCTGACCCTCCAGGGCCTGCACTACGCCGGCATGCTGCTGCCACCAGGCCTGCCCGCGCCGGCGACGCCGGTCGAGGTGATGGGGGTGCGCTTCCCGAACCGGATCGGGCTGGCCGCCGGCCTCGACAAGAACGGCGAAGCCATCGACGGTCTCGCCCGCCTCGGCTTCGGTTTCCTGGAGATCGGCACCGTCACGCCGCGTGCGCAGCCGGGCAATCCGCGCCCGCGCATGTTCCGCCTGCCCGAGGCGCAGGCCATCATCAACCGTATGGGCTTCAACAACCACGGCGTGGATGCGCTGCTCGCCCACGTGCGCGCAGCGAAGTACCGCGGCATCCTCGGTATCAACATCGGCAAGAATTTCGACACTCCGATCGAGCGTGCAGCTGACGACTACCTGGTCTGCCTCGACAAGGCCTATGCGCTGGCCAGCTACGTGACGGTGAACATCTCGTCGCCGAATACCGCAAATCTGCGCCAGTTGCAGGGCGAATCCGAACTCGACGACCTGCTCGGTCGCCTCAAGGCGGCGCAGACGCGGCTCGCCGACACTCACGGCCGCTACGTGCCGCTGACGCTGAAGATCGCCCCCGATCTCGACGAGGCCCAGGTGGTGAACATCGCCGACGCGCTGCGCCGGCATCGCATCGACGGCGTGATCGCGACCAACACCACGATCGCACGCAACAAGGTGCAAGGCCTCGCTCATGCCGGCGAACAGGGTGGCCTGTCGGGCGCACCGGTGTTCGAGGCGTCGACCGCGGTGGTGCGCCGGCTTGCCGCGGCGCTTGGCGGCGAATTGCCGATCATCGCTGCGGGCGGTGTGCTCGAGGGCGCGCAGGCGCGCGCCAAGCTCGAGGCCGGCGCGGCGCTGGTGCAGCTCTACAGCGGTCTGATTTACCGCGGCCCGGACCTGGTGGGCGAGTGCGTTCGCGCCACTGCAGCCTGAGCCTTTGTCCTGCCGACTCGCTGCAAAAGCTCGCGGCTGCCGCCGCTCCTACAGAAACCGCGAACCGCAGGCGCGCAGCCGCGAACCGTGGTGTTTTATGTAGGAGCGGCGGCAGCCGCGAACGGCGATGCACCCTGTAGGAGCGGCGGCAGCCGCGAACTCCAGAAGCAACCGAAGCCGCGCGCCCACGCCGGAATGACCAGCACCCCGCGCGCGCCCACATCGATCCGAAGCCGCTACAATCGGCGCCCGACCCGAATCTCCGACCTCCCGAGGAGTCCACGATGCCCCATCGCCGCCAGTTCATACGGTCTGCCGCCACCCTCGCCATCGCACTGGCCCTGCCCTTGGCCGCCCACGCGCAAGCGCCCGCGAAAGTCGGTTTCGTCTATGTCAGCCCGATCGGCGACGCGGGGTGGACCTACCAGCACGACGAAGGCCGCAAGGAAATGGAGAAGGCTCTCGGCAGCAAGATCGAAAGCCGCCATGTCGAAAGCGTGGCCGAAGGCGCCGACGCCGAGCGCGTGATCCGCGAATTCGCTGCCAGCGGCAGCAAGATCGTGTTCGCCACCAGCTTCGGCTACATGAACTACGTCGAGCGTGTCGCCCGCCAGTTCCCCAACGTCACCTTCCTGCACGCCACCGGCTACAAGTCGGCGAAGAACTTCGCACCCTACAACGCGCGCTTCTACGAGGGGCGTTATCTCAATGGCGTGATCGCCGGCAAGATGACGAAGTCGAACGTGCTCGGCTACGTGGGCGCCTTTCCGATCCCCGAGGTGCTGCAAGGCATCAACGCGTTCACCCTGGGCGCGCGCAGTGTCAACCCGAACGTCGAGGTGCGCGTGATCTGGGCCAACAGCTGGTACGACCCGGGCAAGGAGCGCGAGGCGGCGATGACGCTGATCTCGCAGGGCGCCGACATGCTGACCCACCACACGGACTCGACCGCAACCGTGCAGGCCGCAGAAGAAAAAGGCGCGCACGCCTTCGCCTACCACTCCGACATGTCCAAATATGCGCCCAGGGCACAGCTCACCGCGACGACCCACCACTGGGGCGAGTTCTACACCCGCACCGTCGACGCGGTGCTCGCCGGCAACTGGAAGCCCGAAGGGGTGTGGGGCGGCATGAAGGACGGCATGATCCGGCTCGCGCCGCTGAACCCGGTGGTTCCCGCCGACGTGCAGACGCTCGTGCGCGATCTCGAAGTTCGCATCAAGGCGGGAAGCTTCCACCCCTTCACCGGCCCGCTCGCCGACCAGGCTGGCAAGGAGCGTCTGGCTGCCGGCGTGGTGATGGACGACGCCGCGCTCAGCAGGATGGACTACTTCGTGCAAGGCGTGAGCTCGCGCCTGCCCACCGCCAGGTAAGTCGGCGCTCGCTCACCCGCCCGGCGTCGCCGCGGGCGGATCGGGCTGGTCGGCCGCCGCCTCGTCATCGGCCGGCAACCCGTTGCGCAGGCAGGCCGAGATTCCGGTGGCGATCGCATCGGCCATGCGCGCCTGAAGCACCGGGTCGCGCAGCCGCAGCTCCTCGTCACGGTTCTTGATGACCCCGGCCTCGAACAACACCGCAGGCATGCGCGCATGGCGCAGCACGGCCAGCCCGTCGTAGTAATGCACCGCATGCGTGCGGTCGGCGTAGCTGCGCCGGCGGCCGTTCTTGTGCGTGGGCTCGAAGCCCATCCGTTGCAGGCGCGCCCCGATCGATCGCGCGCACAGGATGCTCATCGCGGTGTGCGGGTTGTCGCGCGACACGAACAGCGAATGGCCGGCGAACTCGTCGTTGTAGTCGAGCGCCTGTCCATCCCAGCGCCACGGGCGTAGCTCAAACGCATTCACCGAGTCATGGTGCACCGAGAGCAGGAAGGCCGCACCGCTCGCAGCCTGCGAGCGAGCGCGCAGGCTGTCGATGCGCCCGTCGGCGTTGATCGTGCGCACCGCCCAGCGGCGCTCGTGCAGCGCATCGGCGAGGTGCCCGGCGAGCTCGAGGTTGAACGCAAACTCGCCGCGCCCGCGCGCACTGGTCGCCCCCGCAGCGGCGAGGGTATGGCCGACATCGACC
>JAKLLJ010000152.1 GCA_023150215.1 Thauera sp.
TCGAGGGCGTGACACCGCGCCAGCTCGAACTGGAGGACGCCGATTGGGCGCTGGCCGGTGAACACTTCGACGCCATCGTGGTCACCAACTACCTCTACCGCCCCCGCCTGCGAGCCCTGTTCGATCTGCTGCGGCCCGGCGGCGTGTTCATCTACGAGACTTTCATGCTCGGCAACGAGCGCTTTGGCAAGCCCTCGAATCCGGACTTCCTGCTGCATCCGGGCGAACTCGCTGCGGCCCTGCCGGCAGGCTGGACGGTCGTCGCCTTCGAGCAGGGCGAGGTTGCCACGCCACGCCCGGCGATGATCCAGCGCCTGTGTGCGATCCGCGCGGACGCGCCGGGACGTTTGCCGGCTTAGGCAGGGGCCTGCCGAGCCGAATCGGCGTCCAGGATGCGCGCGGCGAGTGCATGGATGCCGCCCGCGCTGAGGTCGCCGGTATCGACCCGCAGGGCGTCGGCGTATCCGCTGTAATTGACGTTCTGCGAGCGCTTGTAGAGCGGGTCGTAGTGCAGGTCGATCAACTCGCCGAAGAGTTCGGGCAGCGCGCGCGTCGCGGCCAGCGCCTGCCAGCGCTCGAGCGTGTCGCGGCTCTGGTGTTCGCGCAGGCGGTGCAGCTTGTCCTGCAGCCCGGCGATGTCGTCGCCGAGGTAGGCGTAGTCGCGCACCAGAAAGTCGAGACGGGCGTCGCGGCTGGCGTCGATCATGATGCAGGGCGCGCGCCGCATCGCCATGATCAGCGGCTCCGGCACGAAGACGAGGCCGATCTTGCGGCTCTCGGCCTCGACGTACACTGGGCGTGCCCGGTCGAGCGCGCGGATCTGCGACCACAGCATGGTCTCGAAGCGCTTCTGCGTCGGCTGCGGGCGATCGGGCAGGCCACCGAGCACCGAGCCCTTGTGCGCGGCGAGGTCTTCGAGGTCGAGCGTCTGCGCGCCCTGGCCGGCGAGTGCCTCCAGCACCCGCGTCTTGGCGCTGCCGGTGGGGCCGCTGACGATGCGCAGGTCGAGCCGCGGCGCGATGTCCTCGATGCCGGCGATGACGTGGTGGCGAAAGGCCTTGTAGCCGCCTTCGAGCTGGCAGGCATCCCAGCCCACCATGCGCAGCCAGGTGGTGAACGAGCCGCTGCGCTGGCCGCCGCGCCAGCAGTAGATCAGCGGGCGCCAGTTCTTCGGCCTGTCCTGCAGCACGGCGAGCATGTGGCGCGAGATGTTCGCCGCCACCAGCGCGCCACCAAGGCGGCGGGCGTCGAAGGCCGACTGCTGCTTGTACAGGGTGCCGACGACGATGCGCTCGTCGTTGTCGAGCACCGGCAGATTGATCGCGCCCGGGATGTGGTCTTCGGCGAACTCGGCGGGCGTGCGCGCGTCGATGATCTCGTCAAAGCCGGACAGCTGTGCTACGGTCGCGACGCCTTTTTGCATGATGTTGACACGACGCGCGGCGCATCTTGCGCCGCGCGTCGCTTTCTCCCTCGGAAACATGAACGAAATCAGACTGACCGAATTCTCCCACGGCGGCGGCTGCGGCTGCAAAATCGCGCCCGGCGTGCTCTCGGAACTCCTCGCCACCCTGCCCGCCGGCCTGCTGCCGCCCGAACTGCTGGTGGGCACCGACACTGCCGACGACGCCGCGGTGTACAAGCTCAACGATCGCCAGGCCATCGTCGCCACCACCGACTTCTTCACCCCGATCGTCGACAACCCGCGCGACTTCGGCCGCATCGCCGCCACCAACGCACTGTCGGACGTCTATGCGATGGGTGGCACGCCGATCATGGCGCTGGCGATCGTCGGCATGCCGCTCGACAAACTGCCCCCGGAGGTGATCGGCGAGATCCTCAAGGGCGGCGCCGAAATCTGCCGCGAGGCGGGCATCCCAATCGCCGGCGGACATTCGATCGACGTGCTCGAGCCGATCTACGGCCTGGTCGGCCTCGGCGTGGTCGATCCGGCGCGCGTGCGCACCAACGCCGGCGCCAAGGCGGGCGACGTGCTGATCCTGACCAAGCCGCTCGGCATCGGCATCCTGTCGGCGGGCTTGAAGAAGGGCCGCCTGTCGGCGGACGGCTACGCGCAGATGATCCGGTGGACCACCACGCTCAACCGCGTCGGCGCCAAGCTTGCCGACCTCGACGGCGTGCATGCGGTGACCGACGTCACCGGTTTCGGGCTCGCCGGCCACCTGCTCGAGATGTGCCGCGGCGCGGGGCTGACTGGGGCCGTGCGCTTCGCGGCGCTGCCGATCATTGCCGAGGCGCTTGTACTGGTGCAGGACGGCGTCGCCACCGGGGCATCGACACGCAACTGGGCAAGTTATGGCGCCAGCGTCGAGCTGCCCGCGGATGCGCCGGCATGGCAGCACAAGCTCGTCACCGACCCGCAAACCTCGGGCGGCCTCCTGATCGCCTGCGCGCCCGAGGCCGTCGACGCCGTGCAGGCCGCAGTGCGCGCCGAGCAGGGCGAGGCCGGGGCGATCATGGGCGAGATGAGGTCGGGCCCGGCCCGCGTCGTCGTGAGCTGACGCCCCGTGTAGGAGCGGCCGCAGCCGCGAACCGGGCGGTGTGTGGATCGACGCGGATGACGGAAGCGACGGCCGCGTTCGCGCCTTCCGGCGCTCCTACAGAGCCACCGCGCGGTGCCGCCCCGTGTAGGAGCGGCGGCAGCCGCGAACCGGGCGTTACCTGCGCGCCGACTGCTTTCCTTCGGTGGCGAGGAGCGGGTGGAGGCCCGCCCACACGGTATCGACGATGCGCGGCTGCGCCGCCGCGGTGGGGTGGATGCCGTCGGGCAGGAAGAGCTCGGGCCGGTCGGCAAAGCCGTCCAGCAGGAAAGGCACGAGCGGCACCTTCTTCGTTTCGGCCACGTCGGCGAAGACTTCCGCGAAGCGCCGTGTGTACGCCGGACCGTAGTTCGGCGGCATGCGCATGCCGACCAGCAGCACGCGCGCGCGCGCCTGGTGCGCGGCGTCGATCATCGCGCCAAGGTTGTCGGCGAGCAACTGCGGCTTGAGCCCGCGCAAGCCGTCGTTGGCGCCAAGCTCCAGGATCACGACCGTCGGTGCATGCTCGGCGAGCGCGGCGGGCAGGCGGGTGCGTCCGCCGGACGAGGTTTCGCCGGAAACGCTGCCATTGACCACGACATGGCGGAACCCTTCGGCATGCAAACGCGTCTGCAACAGGGCGGGCCACTCTTGGCCCTTGTCCAGGCCATAGCCGGCCGACAGGCTGTCCCCCCACACCAGCACGGTTTCGGCGCGGGCGAAGGCGGCGAAGAAGAACATCAGAACGAAGGTAACGATGAAGCGCAGCGGCATTGAGCTCTCCAGTCCGGTCATCGAGGTCGATGGCCTGTGCAAGCAGGTCACGCTGGCCGATGGCCAGGGCGAACTGCAGATTCTGCAGGACATCCGGTTTTCGGTGGGCGCGGGTGATTCGGTGGCGATCGTCGGTGCGTCGGGTTCGGGCAAATCGACCCTGCTCGGATTGCTCGCTGGACTCGATGTTCCCGCGCGCGGCGCGGTGCGGGTGCAGGGGCAGGACCTGTTCGCGCTCGACGAGGACGCGCGCGCCGCGCTGCGCGGCGAGTCGATCGGCTTCGTGTTCCAGTCCTTCCAGTTGTTGCCGGCCTTGAGCGCGCTGGAGAACGTGATGCTGCCGCTGGAACTAGCCGGTGCAGGCGATGCGCGTGCGGTGGCCACCCAGTGGCTGCAGCGCGTTGGCCTTGGCAGCCGGCTCACCCATTACCCCAAGCATCTGTCGGGCGGCGAGCAGCAGCGCGTGGCGCTGGCGCGCGCGTTCGCACCCAATCCGCGCGTACTGCTCGCCGACGAACCGACCGGCAACCTCGACGCCGAGACGGGCAGGGCGATCATCGAACTGATGTTCGCGCTCAACCGCGAGGCGGGCACCACGCTGGTCCTGGTCACCCACGACGAATCACTCGCGCGCCGCTGCGGGCGTGTGCTGCGGATGGAAGCGGGCCGGCTGCGCGAGGCGGAGAACACAACAAGCCCTCCCCTGTAGGAGCGGCGGCAGCCGCGAACAGGGCGGTATCGCGGCCGACACGGGTGACGATATCGGCGGCCGCATTCGCGCCTGCCGGCGCTCCTACAGGGGAGCCGGGCGATGTAGGAGCGGCGGCAGCCGCGAACAGAGCGGTGCGGCAACCGACACCGGTAACGATATCGGCAGGCGCGAATGCAGCTGAGGGCCCCGCCTACGCGCCGCCCGGACCGAACAGGTCGAGGATGCCGTCGAGGCCGCTGTGGTCGAGGCAGCAATGCGCCACGTCGCGCAGCACCGGCTTGGCATGGAAGGCCACGCCGAAACCCGCTGCGCGCAGCATCGGGATGTCGTTGGCGCCGTCGCCGGCGGCGATCACCTGCTCGGGCGTGTGGCCGAGGTCGTCGCGCACGCGCTCCAGATGCGCGGCCTTGGCCTCCCCATCGACGATGTCGCCGATCACCTTGCCGGTGAGCTTGCCGTCGAGGACCTCGAGCTCGTTGGCCCAAGCGTAATCGAATCCGAGCCGTGCCTTGAGGCGTTCGGTGAAGTAGGTGAAGCCGCCCGACACCAGCACCGTGCGGATGCCCGCACGGTGCAGGCCCTGCAGCAGGCGCTCGGCGCCCGGGTTGAGCTGCAGGCGGTGATCGAAGACCTCGGCGAGCGCTTTCTCGGGCAGGCCGGCAAGCAGCGCCACGCGGCGTGCGAGCGATTCACGGAAATCGATCTCGCCCTGCATCGCCGCCTCGGTGATCGCCGCCACTTCGCGCTTGAGCCCCTGCATGTCGGCGATCTCGTCGATGCATTCGATGTTGATCAGGGTCGAGTCCATGTCGGTGACGAAGAGGCCGAAGTCACGCAGCCGGCGGCCCTCGGGCAGCCACACATGATCCAGCCTGCCCGCTGCGCAGGCCGCCACCAGACCTTCGGCCGGCTTGGCGCCGACCAGTCGGAACGAGCGCGGCGTGAGCTGCTCGATCGCGCGCGCGTCGACGAGTCGGGCGACGTTTTTAAGCGCGACGCTGTCGACGTCGTCGGCCAGTACCACGAGGTTCATGCGCGCCGCTCCCGCCCGGGCAGCACGTCGCGCAGCAGTTCGGCCGACCTGCGGATCATCTCCTCGGTCGTCTCCCAGCCCACGCAGCCATCGGTCACCGAACAACCATACTTGAGCTGCGACAGGTCGGCCGGAATCGGCTGGTTGCCGGCCTCGATGTTGCTCTCGATCATCAGGCCCACCACCGACTGGTTGCCCTCGCGGATCTGGTGCATCACGTCCTTCATCACCAGCGGCTGGTATTCCGGCTTCTTCCAGGAGTTGGCGTGTGAGCAATCGACCACCACGTTCTTGGGCAGCTTCGCCTTGGCGAGCGCCTGCTCGGCCAGCGAGACCGACACCGTGTCATAGTTCGGCCGCCCGCCCCCCCCACGCAGCACGACATGGCCATAACGGTTGCCACGCGTGCGGGTGATGGCCGACTGACCTTCGCTGTTGATGCCCAGGAAGCTGTGCGCGCTACCCGCGGAGATGATCGCGTTGATCGCCACATCCATGTCGCCGTCGGTGGCGTTCTTGAAGCCGACCGGCGTCGACAGGCCCGACGCCATCTCGCGGTGGGTCTGCGATTCGGAGGTGCGCGCGCCGATCGCGGTCCAGGAAATGAGGTCGCCGTAATACTGCGGCGCGATCGGGTCGAGCGCCTCGGTGGCGGTCGGCAGGCCGAGCTCGCACACGTCGAGGAGGAATTTGCGCGCGCGCTCCATGCCCACGTCGATGCGGAAGGAGTCGTCCATGAAGGGGTCGTTGATGTAGCCCTTCCAGCCGGTCGAGGTGCGCGGCTTCTCGAAATACACCCGCATCACCAGCAAAAGCACGTCCGACACTTCGTCGGCGAGCGCCTTCAGCCGCCGCGCATAGTCCAGGCCCGCCACCGGATCGTGGATCGAGCACGGCCCCACCACCACGAACACGCGCGGATCCTTGCGGTCGAGGATGTCCATCACCGCCTTGCGCCCGGCGACCACCGAGGCCGCGGCACGCTCGGTGAGCGGAACCCGCGCCTTGATCTCGTCGGGCGAGGGCATGTGATCGAAGGCGACGACATTGAGGTTCTCGGTCTGGGTGAGGGGCATCGCTCGGGCTCCGGTTGCTGCCTTGAAAGCTTGCGATTGTAACGCCCGAGCCTCGGGATGTCCGCGGGGAGTTGGGGCGCTCCGGCCTTGCGCCGCGCTGGGCTGCACGCAATGGCAGTGATGAAAATCGCGAAAATATAACTATCATTCTCCCCGGACTTCACCCATACTGCGCCGCAGCGATATTCAAGTCGTGCAGTTTGTTTGTTGGCGTATTCGATTTTTCGATCGTATTCCCCCAAGTCATACCTTGCTGTCTTGATACTCGCCCCACTCAGGGGTTTTCCCCATTTTCAGGAGATTCAAGACATGGCAACAGGTACTGTGAAGTGGTTCAACGATTCCAAGGGTTTCGGTTTCATTACGCCGGAAGCAGGTGGTGACGATCTTTTCGCCCACTTTTCCGCCATCCAGGGTCAGGGTTTCAAGACCCTCGCTGAAGGCCAGCGCGTGAGCTTTGACGTGACCACCGGCCCCAAGGGCCTGCAGGCGTCCAACATTCGCGCCGCCGACTAAGCTGCACCGCGATCTCGCGCTTTCTGCGCAGATCCACCCGAGGCCCGACACGCGTCGGGCCTTTTGCATTCTGGGCTTCGGAAAACCACAGCGCGCACGCCGCGCAGCCGAATTCGGCGTCATCTTCCGAAACCCCGCCCCCGCACTGACGCGCGCCCTTTCGCCGCCCTCCATGGTTTCCCCAGGAGCAACGCGCCGCCCCTCAATGCCATCCGACAAGGAAAGCTCAATGCCGCAACTCATCCAGCGAACGGAACTCAAGACCTTTTACTACACGCCCGTCCATTGCCCGTTCTGCGGCGTCCGCGTCATGGGGGGCGACCCGAGCGACGAGACCCGCATCACGGCCTGCCCGCATACGCTGTTCATCGCCCACGACACCGCTTTCGAATATCGCTCGGCGCGCCTCGACCACAATCTCCAGCTCGACGGGATGTCCGAACAGGCGATCGAGGCGAAGTGGCACGAGCACAAGGGCGGCATCGATGGATTCACCGACACCGTCAGCCTTCCCGATGCCATCAAGGTCGCCGCCTACGCGCCCGCCCCGTCGGCGTATGGCTCCTACTATGGCTTTGCGCCGAACGAATAGGGCGCCGGCGTCGTAACCATCCCCTCGGACGCGGGGGAACCTCATCGAAACTCGCTGAACCAATTCCGCTCTAGCAGCCTGTCGGACTTGAAGCCGGCGGACGGCGTACCGGCAGGCGGGTTTTCATGATGTGAAAAATAATCGGCATTTCAGAGCCGAAAGGGCCTTTTCCGCGTGAAATCGCCATGCTCCTGTCGTTTTTTCTCACTGCAGACGCAATGCGGCCATGCGCTTGAAGTTCCACGCGAGGCAGACCAGCGTCCATTCGTTGCGCACGTTGCCAACACCGCGCAGCAGGAACTGACGGAAACCCATCACGGACTTGATGATGCCGAACACCGGCTCGACGGTCTGTTTGCGCAGCGCGTAGGCGGCGCGACCGGTCTGGGTCTTGAGGGCGTGCTTCATCTGCTCGACGTGGGAGGTGGGCGTCTCGAGCGGTGCGGGCTCCTCGAAGCGGCTGCGCCAATCCGGATGATGCGCATCGCGCCCCACTGCGATCAGCGGCTCGACCCCGGCGTCGTGGCAGTGCTGGACGTTGCGTTCGCTGTAAAAGCCGGTGTCGGCCAGCAGCCGCGCGGGTTGATTGAGCCCATCGGGCAGTGCCTGGATGCACTCGAGCATCGGCGCGACCTGC
>JAKLLJ010000153.1 GCA_023150215.1 Thauera sp.
GCGAACTGATCCAGGCGCTCACCGACAACGCCATCCCGGGGGCGCTGATCGCTGCCGACCTGGCTGCCGATCTCAAGCAGGCCGAGCTCGATCTGATCGAGCTCGTGTCCGCGCCCGGCGCGGACATCGCCGCGCAGGCGCAGGCGCGCTTGCGTGCGCAGCAGCAACGGCTGTCGGAAAACCTCGATGCACTGCGCAAGCTGGCCTCGACGCCCAAGGAGCGCGGGCTGATCGAGCACGCTGCGCAGCGGCTCGCGGACTACCAGAGCGCCACCGATGAAGTCATCGCCTATGCGCGCGCCGGACAGCGGGTGCTGGCGGAGGCCAGCCTGTACGCCAACGTGGCCGGATACAAGAACGAACTGCAGCAGGTGCTTGGCGACCTGCGCATCGAGAAGGGCCACAGCAAGGACGCGTCGGTGGCGACGGTGCGGGAAGAACTCGCGCGCACCGTCCGCGTGCTGGGCGGGGCGGGTGGCCTCACCTTGCTGATCTTGATCGCGCTGGTCATCCGCCTTCACCGCAACATCGTCCGGCCGCTGCGGGCGATGGAAGGCACGATGGCGGGCATCGCCCAGTCGCTGGATTTCACCCGCCGGGTCCCGGTGGCCCGGAACGACGAGATCGGCCAGTCGGTACGTGCCTTCAACGCCTTGCTCGACACCCTCCAGCGCAGCCTGGGTGCAATGGTCGGCATCATCCGCAGCAACGAGCACGCCACGGCCGAGATGCATCAGTCGGCACTGGTGGTGGCGCACATCGCGTCGGAAGGCAGCGATTCGTCGAAGCGGATCCAGCAGGCGGTGCAGTCGATCCAGGCGCACATCCTCGAGATCGATCGCGAGTCCCGCCAGGCCGGCCGGATCTCCGAGGAGTCCAGCGCGACGGCCACCTCGCGCAGTGCGGTGATCCGCGAGACGGCCAACCGCATCGATGCGCTGGCGGCGCATATCGACGGCACCTCGGCACAGGTGTTCGCGCTGGCCGGGGAAGTGGGGGAGATCGAGAGCGTGGTCTCCGAGATCCGCCAGATTGCCGATCAGACCAATCTGCTGGCACTCAATGCGGCGATCGAGGCCGCGCGGGCAGGGGACACCGGACGCGGCTTTGCGGTGGTTGCCGACGAGGTGCGCAAGCTCGCCGAACGCTCGGCCGCGGCGACCGAGCTGATCAACCAGCGCATCGGCGGCATCCGCCGCGCCTCGCGCGAATGCACCGGCCTAATGCAGCGGGTCGGTGTCGAGATGGAACAGAGCACGACCCTGGCCCGCTCGGCCGGTGAGGCCATCGAGTCGATCGAACAGTCGGCGATCAAGGTGATCGGGGTGGTGGGCGAGATCATTCGCCTGGTGCAGATTGGCCAGGGGGCGGGCGCGGAGATCGTCGCACAGGTGGGCACGATCGACGTGCTGCTCGATCGGGCCCACCAGGCGGCCGGGCATACCAAGGTGGCGGCCGACCAGATACGCACGATTTCGCAGGATCTGGCGAGCATCGTGTCCAGCTTCCGCATCGAGCCAGCGGTGGCGTGCACCGCTGGCTGACGCGTTGCATCGAACGTGCGCCGCTGGCGTCAGAAGCGGTACTTGGCCCCCACTTCGAGCGCGCGCTCCGGCCCGGCATAGATGCCCTGGCGCAGGCTCGCGACATAGCGTTCGTCGGTGAGGTTCTTCACCGCCCCGAAGACGCTGAACTGCTTGTTGATCGCGTAGCTCGCGGTGAGGTCGACGGTGGTGTAGGCGTCGAGCCGGCCGGTGAAGAAGCCCGAGGTGTTCTCCTTGATCGCCGTGGTGTTGGCGGCGTCGGTGAATTGCTCGTCGATGTAGTTGACGCTCAAGGCGGTCTTCAGCGGACCCGAGCGGTAGGCGAAGATCAGGTTGGCCACCCATTCCGGTGCGTAGGTCACCCGGTTGCCGTCGGGGATGTCGAGTGAGCCGTCCGCCTTGTAGCGGTTGCCGACGAATTCGGCATCCGGGATCCAGGTCGCGTTCGCGTCGACGCTGAAGCCGTTGCCGAAGTCGTAGCCGAGTGCCGCTTCCAGGCCCTGATGCAGTGTCTCGCCGCCGTTGGTGCGCTGGAAGTCGCTGTTGCTGTTGGCGGGAATGATCTGGTTGTCGAAGTCCATGCGGAAGGCGGTCAGCTCATAGCGCAGGCGCTCGTTGTTGCCGCGCACGCCGATTTCGAAGTTGGTCGAGCGTTCGGCTTCGAGCTGCTGGTCCTGATAGCCTTCGAGGGCGTCGCCGTTGAGCGCCGGACCGAAGGCCTCGTAGACGCCACCATAGAGCTGGGCCATGGGTGCGACCTGGAAGGTGATGCCGAGTCCAGGCATGAGCTCGGTGTTCGAAGTCTCGGCGCGCTGGTTCTTCTGCAGATCCTCGCGGGTCTGCTCGTAGCTTTCCACGCGCACGCCCGGCGTGATCGCGAGACGCTCGTCGACGATGAATCGGTTCTGCGCGAACAGCGCGTAGCTGGTCGCGGAATCCACCACGTCCTTGGCGAGCGTGCCGCTTCTGGGCGTGGTGCGCTTGGCATTGATGGTCTGGTCGACCATCTCCTCGTCCATGATGCGGATACCGAGCTCGGTCTCGTTGCGCATGCCGAAGCTGCCGTGGCGGATGGCGAGCCGGCTGTCGAGGCCGAGGCGCTCGAAGCTGCGGTTGTTGCCGTTGACGCTGTCGCTGTAGTTCCACTGGGTGAGGCCATTGACGACCTTGGTGGGCGCACCGCTGACCGTGCCGAAACGCCAGTAATCCCGGTTCATCTCGCTCCAGTAGAGCAGGGTGTTCAGGGTGGTGTCGGCGTTGATGGCCCACTCGTGGTTGATGTCGAAGGAGTCGCGCTCGGTCAGGAACCAGTCGTCCGGGGCCGGGTTGAAGCTGGCGCCTGCCTTGTAGGCGTCGAGGAAGATGCCGCGATAGGAAATGTTGGCGTCGTTCTCGTAGTGGGTGAACTTGGCCCCGATCCATTGCTTGTCCCCGATCGCCATGCCGCCCTTGATCATCAGGTCCTGCATCTCGAAGCCCTTGTCCTGGAAGCCGTCGCTGCGCGCGTCCGTGAACACCAGGCCGCCGATCGCGTCGCCCGAGGGCGACTGTCCGCCGGCTTCGAGGGTCGCTTCCTGGTAGCCGTGCGAGCCGACACGACCGGACACCGACACGCCGGGCTCCGGCGTCTTGGTCTTGTAGTTGATGACGCCGCCGATGGTGCTGGGGCCATAGCGCAGCGAGGCCGCGCCCTTGAGCACCTCGATGCTTTCCATGCGCTGGATGCGCGGGTTGTAGTAGCGGCCGTTGCCGACGAATAGCCCCGGCGCCACCGGCACGCCGTCTTCCAGGATCAGGGTCTTGTAGTCGGCCGCGCTCAGGCCGCGCATGCCGATGTTGCCGACGACCGCCGACTCTTCTTCCGGCTTGATCACCACGCCCGGCACGGACTTGAGTGCGGCCTCGGTCGACAGCGGCTGTGCGCGTTCCAAGTCTTCCTTGTTCACGACGTTGACCGCGCCAGGGATTCGCTGCCGGGCTTCGGCGTCATCACCCACGACATCGATACGGGGCAAAGCGACTTCGGCGGTCACCGTGCCAGGCAGCGACAGCGTTGCTGCGACGGCCAGCCACAGGCTGTTACGACGCAATGAGAGGGTGGGGATGCTCGGTTCGAGCGCGTTGCGAATCATCGATCACTCCTTGCTGGCAAATGTGGCTGGCTTGCCGCAAGGCGTGCGACTGGCTGGCTGGGAAAGATGGGCCTGCGGGCCCGGTTAAAGGGGGCTGGCGTCTTCGTCCGGGGCGACTTGCCGGCCCGCCGAGGTGGGGGCAGCCTGAATCGCCAGCGAAGCTCGCTCATTTAGATTTTGTAAATAAGAATTGTTGCCAAATGCAATGGGTTCGCATTGGACCATAGGGATCCCCATACGGTCAATTTGCCGTCGCACAGACATTCCGGCCGTGCGCAGCCTCGCGGAAGACGATCCCTGCGGGGAAGCCCGCTTCGCTGATCCCCGTCTTCCAATGGCGGCGTGGTTGCCGGAGCGGAAACGAAGGGGGCGGGCGCGACCTTCGCGCCCGGCTTGTGCGGGTGTGCGTCCGCCGGCGTGGCCGGTTAACATTGCGCTCGCCCTCATCATCCGCAGCCGGAGTCCGCCGATGTCCGCAACGTCCGACCGCAGCCCTGCCCGCGCAGTCGCCCAAGCCGTCGAATACCGCATCCGCCCGTCCCACCCTGGCGCCCACCTGTTCGAACTGAGCTGCAGCGTGCCTGGTCCCGATCCTGCGGGACAGGTGTTCAGCCTGCCGGCGTGGATTCCGGGCAGCTACATGATCCGCGAGTTCGCGCGCAACATCGTCCGCCTTTGGGCACAAGCCGACGGCCGGCCATGCACGATCGACAAGCTCGACAAGCACACCTGGCGCGCCGCGGTGCCTGCGGGTACGCGCGTGCTGACGGTGCACTACGAGGTCTATGCCTGGGATCTGTCGGTGCGCACCGCGCATCTCGACACCACCCACGCCTTCTTCAACGGCAGCAGCGTCTTCCTCGCGGTGGCGGGGCGCACCGCGACGCCCTGTGTGGTGACGATCGAGCGTCCGGTGGGCGACGCGTTTCGCGACTGGAAGCTGATCACCACGCTGCCGGCCGAGCACGGCAAGCCGGGCGGCCCCTGCCACTTCGGGCGCTTTCGCGCCGCGGACTACGACGAACTGATCGACCATCCGGTGGAGATGGGCCTCTTCACCCGGGCGCGCTTCACCGCTGCCGGGGTGCCGCACGACATCGCGCTCAGCGGCCGCCACGACTGCGATCTGGAGCGTCTGTGCGCCGACCTCGAGCGCATCTGCGCCTGGCAGATCGAATTCTTCGGCGCGCCGGCGCCGGTCGATCACTATGTCTTTCTGACCATGGTGGTGGGCGAAGGCTATGGCGGGCTCGAGCATCGCGCCTCGACCGCGCTGCTGTGCAGCCGTGCCGACCTGCCGTGGAAGGGCATGGACGGCCTGCCCGACGGCTACAAGAGCTTTCTCGGCCTGTGCAGCCACGAGTATTTCCACACCTGGAACGTCAAGCGCATCAAGCCGGCCGCCTTCACGCCCTACGACCTCGCGCGCGAGAACCACACCCGGCTGCTGTGGGCCTTCGAGGGCTTCACCTCGTACTACGACGACCTCGCCCTGGTGCGCAGCGGGGTGATCGGCGTCGACGACTACCTCGGCCTGCTCGGCAAGACGATCGCCAGTGTCATGCGCGGCAGCGGTCGGCTCAAGCAGAGCGTGGCCGAGTCCTCGTTCGACGCGTGGACCAAGTACTACCGCCAGGACGAGAACGCGCCCAACGCCATCGTCAGCTACTACGCCAAGGGCGCGCTGATTGCGCTCGCGCTCGACCTGCAGCTGCGCGCCGGCAGCGCAGGCGAGCTCAGCCTGGACGATGTGATGCGCCTGCTGTGGCGGCGCCACGGCTGCACCGGCATCGGCGTGCCCGAGGACGGCATCTTCGCGGCGGTGCGCGAGGTGGGCGGGGAGCGACTCGGCGCACGCCTGGCGCGCTGGCTGCAAAAGGCGGTGGAGGGCTGCGAGGACCTGCCGCTCGCACGCCTGTTGCGTCCGCTCGGGGTGACGCTGCGCGCACAAGCCGCGGCGTCGGCGCCGGTGCTCGGCATCAAGCTCGCCGCCGGCAGCGGCGAGGCGAAGGTCGCCAATGTGCATGACGACGGCCCGGCGCAGGCTGCGGGCATCGCCGCCGGTGACGTGCTGCTGGCGCTCGATGGGCTCCGTATTGCCAGTGCGAAAGGGCTGGAGGACATGCTCGGCCGTCGTCGCGTGGGCGACGAGGCGACGCTTCACCTGTTCCGCCGCGACGAACTGATGAGCATGCGGGTGGTGCTCGCCGCAGCGCCGCTCGAGCGCTACGAGCTCAAGCTCGCTGCGCGCGCCGCCGCCGGGGCGATGCGATTGCGGCGCGGCTGGCTGGGCCGTTGAGTGTCAGGCGCCGACCCGCGGGGATCGTCTACGCCGCCATGCTGAGAGCCGCCGCGACGGCGGCGGCCGCGAGCCTTGCCCGAAGGCCGGCGCACGAACAACCGGCCGCAGCGCACGCGAGCAGCCGGGCAGTCCGGGCGTTCAGCCTGCGCGCGCAGATGCGGGCGACGAGTCGGGAAAGAGCTTCGGCCGCCAGTAGCGCCAGGCCAGAAAGCCGAGCAAGCCGGCAATGATCAGCCAGAACCCCACGCCCTGCCAGTAGGCGATCGGATCGGTGGCGAGGAAGTAGTCGCGCGGCGGACGCACGAAGTGGATGCGGCCGGTGCTCAGCGCGACCACCGCCTGCGCCGCCGCGAGCAGTGCGGGGGCGAACCAGACCAGCACGCCGCCGGCAACGATCACCCGATCGAGCAGCGGCGTGGCGCGGCGGCGTTCGCTATACACACTCTTCACGCCGTGCCACACCGCCAGCAGGAAGCCGATCCCCGCGGCGAGCGGGCCGATCGCCATCGCTGCGCCGAGCAAGGTGGCGGCGGCCATGAAGGGCAGGCCCTCCATGCGCACGATCTCGGGCCATAGCGTGTCGAGCTGGGTGAACAAGAGGAGGGATGCGGGCAGGGCGACGAGGCTCACCAGCAGGCTGAACAGGGCACGGCGCCGGGATAGGTCGCCCGGCAGGGCCGATGCGGCAGGGGCGCTGCGGGTTGGAGGGCTACGTGTGGGGGCGGTGGCGGGCGGGGTCTGGGACATGTGGGACGGGCAGCGATGGGCTGCGGGGCTCCTTGCAAGAAGGCTACGGGAATCACGGACCGAATCGAGTGTACTACGCTGAACCCGCCCGGCAATCGCATGCAGGCGCGAATGCGGCGTCGCTCGTCCCGCCCGCCATCAGTTGCTGCCGCGCCCGGTTCGCGGCTGCCGCCGCTCCTACAGAAAGGCGGGGCGCTCGGGATGGGCGACGATGGCCCCGTTTCCTGTAGGAGCGCCGGCAGGCGCGAATGGCTGCGGCCTCAGCCACCCGCGCAAGGTCTCCGGGTGCGGGATCGGCCTCGCCATGAGCACCGCTTCAGCCGAAATACCCATGCACGAACCAGTTCCCCGGCGCATCGAGGCGCTCGAAGATCCAGCACAGGACCTGCCCGGGGTCACGCGCGAGGTAGTAGTCGCGATGAACCGGAGCGCCATCCCACCAGCCCGATTCGATGCGCTCGGCCGTGCCGAGCAGGGTGTAGCGGCCGGCATCGATCGCGCGTGGGGCGGACAGCAGCCAGAGCGGGCGCAGGCGCTCGTGTGCATCCGCCGTATTCGCAGTGCCAGCGCTACCCGGCACGCATGCACGCCAGGCGGCCTCCGGGCGGTGGTCGGCACAGGTCGCCAGGCGGATCACGCCCTGATCGCCGAGGCGCGCCTGCAGGCGGGCGAGCAGCAGCGCGGCATCCTCGTCGGCGCGGGCCGGGTCGCCGAACAGGTCATCGCCCAGCGCCGTGGCGGCGACCGGGTGCTCGGCGTGCAGCCGGATCGTCTCGACCGCGGAAGGCAGCTCGAGCATGGCCAGCCGTTCACGGGCGATCAGGGTGAACCGGGCCTCGTCGCGGGTCGGGTGACCGAACGCCAACTCAAGCTCGGTCGGTGGTCCCGGGGCGTGACCGAACTGCAGCCGGCAGCGCTCGATCGCGGCGTGGCGTGCCCCGAGCCAGGCGGCGAGGCTGGCGAACAGGCGGCGAGTGGCGAACAGCAGGGCTTCGGCACGGATCTCGGGGGCGGGCAGGGCGAGGCCGTGGGTGAAGCGGGCCGGCGGCTCGAACCACGGGCGCGGATCGGCATCCTCGCCGCGGGCGCGGGCGAGCGCGCGCCCGGCCGCCTGGGCGCCGC